>JAGLKG010000028.1 GCA_023141835.1 Maribacter sp.
AAAAAAAGAACCTCGATGCCATTATCCTGAATTCCCTGAATGATGAGGGAGCCGGTTTTGCCGGAGACACCAATAAAATAACATTTATAGATAAGAATTCGAAGATAATAGCGTTTGATTTAAAGACCAAGGCCAAGGTGGCCCAGGATATTTTTAATGAAATCTTAATTCGGTTAAATGCGTAATCTCCTTTTAGTTTTTATGTTCCTTGCCTGTTGCAAGGTAATTTTGGCCCAAGAACTGAACTGTACGGTAACTTTGAATTCGGACCAGGTTTCACAGACGAATCAGCAGATATTCAGAACATTGGAACGTTCATTGAACGACTTTGTGAATAAAAATAAATGGACCAATAGGGTTTATAAAAAAAATGAGCGGGTTAATGCCCAAATGTTCATTACTATAACTGAGTATGAATCCAACCGGTTTAAAGGAAACATTCAAATTCAATCATCCCGGCCAGTTTTCAATACATCATATGAAACCCCAATTTTCAACTATAAGGACAATCAATTCAATTTTGAGTATATTGAATTTCAACCACTGGTCTTTAACGAGAATGTTTATGAATCTAATTTGGTAAGCGTAATATCATACTACGTATACATCATTTTGGGGCTGGACGCCGATACTTTTGCACTTGAAGGTGGTAGCGAATATTTTAGAACAGCTCAAAAAATCGTTATCCAGGCCCAAGGAAGTAATTCAGCCGGATGGAGTCAGTCTACTGATCGTAGCAGGTTTGAATTGGTAGATAATCTGTTGTCCAATACGTATAGGGAATATCGGGTGGCAATGTACAATTATCATAGAAAGGGTATTGATATACTTGGTGATAACAATAGTACCGGAAAACAAGTCATATCAGGAACTATGAGGTTATTCGAGACCATGATCAATCGTAGGCCTAATGCTTTTTTAATCCAAACTTTTTTTGACGCCAAATCAGAAGAAATACAAAATATATTCTCTGACGGCCCCAAGGTTGATGTAGTTAAATTAAAGGAAACACTCAACCGAATTGCTCCTTTGTATTCAAGTACTTGGAATGAGATAAAGTACTGATCTTCATTTTTTTCAACTGAAATAAAAATTATCTTTACAGCAATATAAACAGGACTACATTGCTAAGTAACCTTTCTATTAAAAATTACGCGCTCATCGACAGGCTAAATGTTTCTTTTGGCCCAAAGTTTACTTGTATAACAGGGGAAACGGGTGCAGGTAAATCGATTTTATTAGGGGGGCTTTCCTTGGTATTGGGAAAACGAGCCGATTTGTCCTCCTTGAGAAATAAAGAGGAAAAGTGTGTCATAGAAGGCGAATTCTTGATCAATAATTACGGCTTAAAGTCTTTTTTTGACAAAAATGACCTAGACTATGAGGGTACTACCATAATAAGACGTGAAATATTGCCCAGTGGAAAATCAAGAGCGTTTATCAACGATACTCCAGTTACCCTGGATATATTGTCTCAATTGGGTGATAGATTGATCGATGTGCATTCCCAAAACCAAACTTTAAGACTGGCAGAAAATGATTTTCAGTTTAAGGTCATTGATTCGCTGGGCGGTACTAAAGTTCTATTAAATGAATATGTAAATTATCTAAAGATTTATAGGAATACTTCCAAGGAATTGTCACAATTGATTGAATTTCAAGGAAAAGCCATCAAAGAACACGAATACAATAGTTTTTTGCTGAAAGAGTTGAGTGTTGCACCTCTGCATGAAGGTATTCAAGAGCAGTTGGAAGAACAGTACCAACAGTTGAGCAATGCCGAAACGATTATTGAGTATTTGTCTAAGGGAGATCAGCTACTTCGTGATGAAAATGTTGGTATTTTGAATTTGCTTTTAGAATTAAAGCAGGTTTCACTCAAGCTCTCCAATTTTGGGAACGCCTATGAATCCTTGAGCCAAAGAATACAATCTGTTCATATAGAAGTTGATGATATTGGGGAAGAACTACGAACCCAATTGGAAAATGCCGATTTAAACCCACGTGTATTGGAAGAGGTCAATACCAAGTTGCAATTGCTTTACGATTTGCAAAAAAAGCATGGTGTGCAAAGTATTTCAGATTTGTTGAAAATAAAGAGTGAACTTAATGATAAGGTTGATGCCTCTGAGAACATTGAGGAGACCATTGAAAAGAAGCGGAAAGAATTGACTTCTCAGGAGTTTAAACTTGAAGAAATAGCAAGTTCAATCTCATTGAAGCGTAAAAAGGCAATTCCAAACCTGAAAGCTCAGTTAGAGGATAAACTTAGCATGCTGGGTATGCCAAGTGCCTGTTTTAAAATAAGTTTAAGTTCCTCAAAGGAATTTAAGACCAATGGAAAGGACGAATTATCGTTCTTATTCTCCGCCAACAAAGGAGTCGATTTTGGTTTGCTTAAAAAAGTAGCTTCTGGTGGTGAGCTTTCGCGAATAATGTTGGTTATAAAGTCGATTTTGGCGAACTATGAAAATTTACCTACGATGATGTTCGATGAAATAGACACTGGGGTCTCTGGAGAAATCTCTAACCGTATGGCGGACATCATGGGTGTTATGAGCCAGAATATGCAGGTCTTCGCCATTACCCATTTACCTCAGGTTGCGTCTAAAGGGAACCATCATTTTAAGGTATACAAAGAAGATAAGGACAATGTGACCCATACGAATATGAAAGAACTTTCCCATGATGAAAGAGTCGTTGAGCTGGCCGAAATGTTAGGAGGGAAAGATTTGTCAGATTCTGCCTTGGCCCATGCACGACAATTGTTGAATTAGCTTATTGGACAGCTGAAATAATACAAACCGTTTTTTAAACTTATTTTAAATATCTTTGACCTCAATATCAACCAAAGAAAACTAGAACATGGCTTATAATTTATTGAAAGGTAAAAAAGGAATAATTTTTGGAGCTCTTGATGAAAATTCAATCGCATGGAAAACAGCAGAAAGAGTACATGAAGAAGGAGGTACTTTTGTTTTGACCAATGCTCCAATCGCTATGCGAATGGGTCAGATAAATGAATTGGCCGAAAAAACCGGGTCTGAAATTGTTCCCGCCGATGCTACAAACATGGAAGATCTTGACAATTTGGTTGCAAAATCGACTGAAATTCTAGGAGGCAAGATTGACTTTGTACTGCACTCTATTGGAATGTCGGTCAATGTTCGGAAGGGTAGAGCATATACCGACCAGAATTATGAATATTCGCATAAGGGCTGGGATGTGTCTGCACTGTCGTTTCAGCGTGTAATGCAGAGTTTATACAAAGCTGATGCCATGAACGAATGGGGCAGTATTGTAGCATTGACGTATATGGCCGCGCAAAGATCTTTTCCAGATTATAATGATATGGCCGATAATAAGGCCTATTTAGAATCTGTTGCACGTAGTTTTGGGTATTTCTTTGGAAAAGATAAAAAGGTCCGGGTAAACACAATATCCCAATCACCGACCCCGACAACAGCAGGCCTAGGCGTGAAAGGATTCAATGGCTTTATTAGTTATGCCGAAAAAATGTCGCCTTTAGGAAATGCCTCTGCACTTGAGTGCGCTGATTATACCTTAACTTTATTCTCTGATCTCACCAAAAAAGTGACCATGCAAAATCTATTTCATGATGGAGGGTTCTCTAATACTGGGGTAAGCCAAGAGGTTATGGAACACTTTGTTTAGGGTACGGTAATTTATTTGCATTTGCCTAAACCTGGCACAGAGTTTATTTTCAAATTGGTTTGAAAAGATGGTCAATTGACACTGGGCCTCCAAAGAAACATATAGCGTACCATGAGCCTTTCATTTTCATTTATTATACCTGTTTATAATAGGCCCAATGAAATAAGGGAGCTTCTTGAAAGTCTGTTGCATCAAACCTATGATAAACCTTTCGAAGTGGTTATCGTTGAGGATGGTTCAACCATTGGTTCCAAGGAAGTAATTGAGCCTTTTCTCAAAATATTGGATATCAATTATTTGGAAAAGGACAACTCTGGTCCGGGAGACTCCCGAAACTATGGAATGCAAAGGGCCTTGGGCAATTATTTCATAGTGTTGGACTCTGATTGTATCCTGCCTCCCCAATATTTAAAAGAAGCGGAAAAATCACTCCTAGAAGATTTTGTGCATTGCTTTGGTGGACCTGATGCGGCCCATGAATCTTTTACAGTAGTACAAAAGGCCATTAACTATGCCATGACATCTGTTTTTTCCACTGGGGGAATACGAGGTAACGCGTCGTCAATCAACAAGTTTCAACCTAGAAGTTTCAATATGGGAATTTCCAAGGAAGTATTTGATACTGTTGGCGGGTATGGTAAAATTCACCCTGGGGAAGATCCTGACCTTACTATTCGTATATGGAACAAGGGATATGAAACCAAGCTCATTCCCCATGCATTTGTGTACCACAAGCGTCGTATAGATTGGTATACGTTTTTTATACAAGTGAATAAGTTTGGAATGGTCAGACCCATTTTGAACAAATGGCATCCAGAAACGGCAAAAATCACCTATTGGTTCCCAACAATGTTCTGTCTGGGCCTTATAGGGGCTATAGTGTTGTTATTTAGCGCCATCTATTGGCCTATAATAGCCTATGGTATTTATTTGTCACTTGTTTTTGTCGACTCGCTTTTTAAAAATAAGAGTATATCGGTGGCATTTCTTTCAATTGTTGCCGTGGGCATTCAGTTTGCCGGATATGGTTTTGGTTTTCTTAAATCAACGTTTTGGATTAATTTTAGCAATAAGAAGCCCAAAAAATTATTTCCAAAGCTATTTTTTAATTAGATTTTTTCAAAGTGATCCTTAAACTTAAAAACTTATTAAAACGAAGAAAGGCCAAGATGTTTTTGATGTTTTTGGTTTGCTCTGGTTTAATATGGTTTATCAATAACCTTTCAGAATCCTATATCAGCAACGCAAAATTTAAATTGGAGTTCATAAACGTTCCTGATAGTTTATTGTTGATACATGTTTCAAAAAACCAGGTCAATGTTAAAATACAGGCTACAGGATTCCAGTTTTTAGGATTCAATATTAAGAACAAAATAGTGCAGATTGATCTCGCTTCGCCATCTAAAGAGAAAGATACCTACTTTATTGCACAAAATGTATATCGCAAACAAATAGACAATCAATTAGGCTCCATGACCCTTCTGGAAATGGATAGGGATACTTTATTCCTCGAATTTACGGAAGTCGGCTCCAAAATAGTCCCGGTAACTTCAAAAATCAATATTAACCTTTCCCAAAACTACTTTTTGGACGGGGCATTGAAAATTGAACCAAGTACAATAACAGTCAAAGGACCCATAAGCAGTATTGACTCCATAAACAGGGTAAATACCGTTAAGATGGACTTCCCAGAGGAAACATTGAATTTTGCCCATAAAGTTGAGTTGTATAAATCTCCCGAACTTGAGAACATCGATTATTCTTCGAATACCGTCTTCATATACGGGAAGGTTGCCCGTTTCTCTGAAAAGGTCATTGAAACGCCTATAGAGGTCATAAACCTTCCAGAAGGATTAGAAATTAGAACCTTTCCTGAAAAGGCCTCTATACTTTGTAGAGCTAAAATTGATGATTTAAAGCATATGGATGCTTCCTCGTTCCGTGTTGTGGCGGACTACAATGATATTAAAGACGATGCATCGAAAGTATTGTCTTTGAAATTGCTGAAGAAACCCGAAAACGTTCATAACACTCGCTTGAATGAGAATCAAGTTGAGTATATATTAAAAAGGCAATGATGATTGTAGGCTTAACAGGAGGTATAGGTAGTGGTAAAACCATGGTTGGCAAAATTTTCAAGGATATTGGAGTGCCTGTATATAATTCCGACAAGGAAGCAAAAAGATTAATGAAGTCCTCAAAGAAAATCAGAAAAGCCGTCAGAGAACTTCTGGGGGATGATGCTTATGCTGGCAAGGAATTGAATAGGGCATTCATTGCCAATAGGGTATTTCAAGACAAATCATTGTTACATAAATTAAACACGATTGTACACCCTGCTGTTAGGGAAGATTTTACTTCTTGGGCAAAAAAGCAAGAATCGGCCTATGTCATTCAGGAAACTGCGATTATCTTTGAAAATTCAATGCAGTCATTTTATGATAGGATAATCTTGGTGACAGCACCGGAAGAAATACGGCTTAAACGTATTTTGGCTAGGGATGATGGATCTAAATCCAAAGTTTTGGATCGAATGCAAAACCAACGGAAAGACAGTGAAAATATCCCTTTGTCAGATTTTGTAATCGACAATGTGGAACTAGATCAAACCTATTTAAAAGTACTAGAAGTGAATAAGGATCTCCTTGAATATAGTGGGCGATAAGCAATTTTAACATTTTTGTTAAGTTTAGGTTAAACGTACAATACACTAGTTGTTAAATCTTTAATTTTACGAGTAGATGAATAAGAGGTTATTTGTTCTTTTGGTGATTCTGATGAGCCTCTCACTTATTGGGATAATCTTTGTACAGGTATATTGGATAGGGAAATCTGTTGAGGACAAAGAAGAGCAATTTTCCAATAGTGTCTCTGAAGTACTTAATAGGGTTACTGATAAGATTACGAAAAGGGAACGAAAAAACTATTTTGACAGATATATAAATATTAAGGATAGTATCGGTGAGTTTAAAAGCTCACATTTCAAAAACTTCTTTTTCATTGATAGCGATATTGATTCTGATGAGATACTGTATTATTCTCATGGTATACTCGAAGAAGAATATAATATATCTTCCACGTTCTTTGACAGTGTTAGTAGTGAAAGTGCTACGACCATAAAAAATTATACGAGTAAGCGTACCAAAGCTATTTTCAAACAGAATATTGGCTTAGATGGAAGACAAAGTAGATTGACACCTATTGAAAAATTTGAAAAATTGGGTGGACTGTCCTCAATGGAAGTATCTGCTTTTGAGGATATGTTTGGCGAACTTGCTAAGCGAGTTCCTATTCACAATAGGGTTTCAAAACTAGAAATTGAATTATCGCTAGAACGAGAATTGAACAATAGAAATATCGATACTGATTATGAGTATGGAATTGCAAGTAAGGGGTTACCAACCACGGTAAAATCAAGGAGATTCAGCTTTCGTAAAAAAGCATCATATAGGTCTCCCATCTTTATTGATTCTGAAGGCAATTCAGCGTATTCACTTTTGATATCCTTTCCTGAAAAAAAACGTTTTTTAATACGTTCAATTTTAGGAATGGCAGCACTATCGCTACTGTTCACCTTGGTTATTGTGGTGGCTTACACCAGTGCAATATATCAGTTGATCAAGCAAAAACAAATTTCAGAGATCAAGTCAGATTTCATCAATAATATGACACATGAGTTTAAAACCCCTATCGCCACCATTAACCTGGCCGTTGAGGCAATTAAAAACCCAAAGGTCATTGATGATCAGGAGAAGGTGATGCGTTATTTGCAAATAATCAGGGACGAAAATAAACGAATGCATGCCCAGGTTGAAAACGTACTGAGGATATCTAAATTGGAAAAAAACCAATTGGACATTAGTAAGGACAGAGTTGATGTCCACGACATAATACAAGATGCCATTGCCCATGTTGAACTATTAGTTGCAGATAGGGGAGGTTATATCGAAACACATTTAAAAGCAAGCAGAAGGGAGGTTTTGGCCAATGAGATGCATTTTACCAATGTAATTGTAAACATACTTGACAATGCAGTAAAATATTCGACTGAGGCCCCTAAAATTGATATTTATTCAGAGGAGGTAAGAAATAGTATTGTAATTAAAGTAAAAGACCAAGGGGCGGGCATGAGTAATGCGGTCTTAAAAAAGGTTTTTGAAAAGTTTTATAGAGAACATACTGGGGATATACACAACGTTAAGGGACATGGTTTAGGTTTGGCCTACGTAAAAAAAATAATAGAAGATCATCAAGGAGAAGTTTATGCAGAAAGCGAAAAAGACAAGGGAAGTACTTTCTATATTAAGCTACCTTTAATTTAATGAGTTATGGAAACAATTGACAAGAAAATACTTTTGGTGGAAGACGATCCCAATTTCGGAATTGTTTTAAAAGACTATTTATCAATGAACGATTTTGATGTTACATTGGCAAAGAATGGCATGGAAGGATTTGAAAAGTTCAAAAAAGACAATTATGACGTCTGTATTTTGGATGTGATGATGCCTTATAAGGATGGATTTACGCTTGCCCGGGAGATTCGAGAAAAAAATGAAAATGTCCCTATAGTTTTTCTTACGGCCAAGACCATGAAGGAGGATGTGCTTAAGGGGTACAAAGCAGGTGCCGATGATTACTTGAACAAACCGTTTGATTCTGAAGTATTATTGATGAAGCTTAAAGCTATTCTTCAAAGAAAAGCTTCAAATACTTTGGCAGACAGTAAAAAATTCGAATTCCAAGTAGGTGGGTTTCATTTAAATTCAAAGTTAAGGTTCTTAAAATATAAGGAAGAGGAATCTATAAAACTTTCCCCGAAAGAAAATGAATTATTGCGTCTTTTGGCCCTACATGAAAATGATTTAATGCCCCGTGAATTGGCACTTACAAAAATTTGGAGAGATGATAACTATTTTACTTCAAGAAGTATGGATGTTTACATTGCCAAATTACGTAAGTATTTAAAACGTGATGATACCGTTGAAATATTGAATATCCATGGTGAAGGTTTTAGATTGGTGATAAAGACCGAATCTGAATAAAGGATTTTAAATCATAAAAAAGGCCTTGATCTAGATCAAGGCCTTTTTTATTTTGTGAGCTCTACGATTTTTGAAACTATTTTCTCTGGAGTATTTGCAATTGAAACAGTAATGGCATCAATAGGAGGCTCCAGAATATCGAGCTGAGATTTTAAAAGATCAATGGGCATATAATGGTTCTTTCTTTCCTTCAGCCTAGCCAATATGCTATCGAAGGTCCCTAAAAGGTGTACAAATATTAGTTTGGTCTCGATATCTTCTTTTAACAATATCCTATGTGTTTCCTTTAAAGCCGAACAGGCTATTACAGCTCCTTTCTCTATATTACTGACAGCAAGGGCATTTAGGCTTTGTAACCAACCCTTTCGATCCTCATCGTTTAAAGGTGTGCCCCCTTCCATTTTGGCTACATTGGCCTTAGAATGAAAATCGTCTCCATCAAAAAAGGGAACTTGTAAGGCCTTGGCCAGTAATTTTCCGATAGTCGTTTTACCACAACCTGAAACTCCCATAATTATATATATTGATTTCCTATCCATCGGCTAACAATGCTAATTCCTTATTTATTTTTTTTAAGATGGCATTCTTGTCCATATCATATTCAAACCAAACAATCCTATCATTCTTCCTATACCACGTAAGTTGCCTCTTAGCGAATCTACGAGAGTTCTTTTTTATTTCTGAGATGGCGAAACCCAGGTCCCATTCCCCATTAAAATATTTGAAAAGCTCTTTATAGCCGACGGTTTGCAAGGCATTGAGTGTTCTATGCCCATAAACTTTTTTTGCTTCCCCCAATAGCCCATCTTTAATCATAATGTCAACCCTTCGATTGATTCTGTCATAGATAACTTCGCGATTGGCATTCAGTCCAACAGTAAGGGTCACAAATGGCCGAACTTTGGTCTTTCTTTTTAAGAAAGAGGAAAATGGCTTACCCGTGCTTAAACATATTTCCAAGGCACGAATTAACCTGTGGGGGTTATCAATATCCATAGTGGAATAATAAACCCCGTCTAAATCTTTAAGCTGACTTTGAAGATGGGTTATCCCTTTCGCTTTAAGGTCATTGTTTAGCATTTCCCGAATGCCCGAATCAATTTCTGGAAATTCATCAAGGCCGTTGATTACCGCATCAGTATAAAGTCCGCTGCCCCCAACCATGATTACAAAATTATTTTTTTTGAAAAGCCCTTCCAATAATAAAATTGCTTCCTTTTCAAAATCGCCCACTGTATATTTTTCAAAAATGCTCTTATGCTGTATGAAGTGGTGAGGTACGGTATTCAACTCTTCAGAGCTCGGTACAGCTGTCCCAATGTTCAGTTCTTTGAAGAATTGGCGGGAATCCGCAGAGATAATCTCAGCTCCAAAATGCTGGGCCAATGTTAGTGCAAACTTGGTTTTTCCAATAGCTGTTGGGCCCACTACCGAAATAAGGATTTTTACCATTATAATGCACTTCCACAATTATAACAATGGCTGGCATTGTCTCTATGACTTTCAACTGAGCAAGTTGGACAAGCCTGGGTATTTGTATGAACTTTGTTCTTTTCATGCTTAGTGAATTCAGCCGTAACTATTCCGGTTGGTACGGCGATAATGCCATAACCAAGAATCATTACCATGGTCGCAATCAACTGGCCTAAACTGGTCACTGGCGTAATATCTCCATATCCAACAGTAGTAAGGGTTACAATGGCCCAATAAATACTTCTTGGAATGCTTGTAAACCCGGCTTCATCACTCTCAACCCAATACATGATGGTTCCCATGATAACAGAAAGAATGAGCACAACGTAAATAAAGACCACGATTTTTGCTCTACTTGCTTTTAAGGCCTGCTTCAATTGGGAAGCTTCACCCAAAAATTGCACCAGTTTCAAAATTCTAAATACCCGAAGCAATCGTAGGGCCCTAATAGCAAGCAATACTTGGGAACCGGCAAAAATATATGATATGTAAAGAGGAATAGTAGAAATAAAATCAATGATTCCATAGAAACTGAAAATGTATTTAAATGGTTTTTTAATACTTATAACCCTGGCAATATATTCTACAGTAAAAAAAACGGTAACGACCCATTCTAGAATGAGTAACACCTTATGATATTCTAAATCTATCTTTTTTACACTTTCCAGCATGACCAGAATGACACTTATTATGATAAGAAAGAATAGAATAATATCGAACCATTTACCAATGGGGGTATCGGCCTCATAAATAATCTCATGTAGTTTTGACCGCCAGCCTAATTTATTTTCACCCTTTTCCAAAATCTAATTATTTAAGTCCACAATTTTTTTCACCCTTTTTTTCCTTAAGTAAGATTCAATGATATGGATTGCTGATGCAGTGCCTTTCATTGGTGTAATAATTGATTCTAAAATATGGATATTATTAATTTGGTGATTTAAATTGTAGTACCCAATTCCTTTGAATTTCCCTTCTTTTATCAAAATTGCACTATATTCTCCCACTTCACGGCCTTTGTCAACAATAACTACATTTTTATTTGACATACTGTATTTGTCCATAGCCTTTTGTACTCTTTCATTGTATACTATAGTATCTTCTTTTCCGATACAAGAACCTGAACATTTACCATCGATGTAATTTAGGCAATTACCAGTTTCTTCTGAAACTCCGGTGAGTTTTGTGCACAATTGAAATTCTTCGGTTATTTTATTAAGAAATTTTTTTGCAGAATTAAAGTTGTTGAAAGTTGTTATGATTTCTTTATCCTGTCTTTTTTTGTGTATTTCGAAAGTGAAATATCCATTTTTAGTGGAGTTTAAATAAAGGGAATATAGATTTTTGGGCCTATTGTTCCCATTATATTTTGGAGCGAGCTTGGCTAATTCCTCATTTTCCTTAAGCAAGGCAACGAGCTCACTTCCCGTTTTTTCAAAGGTTATTTTTTTGGTTTCTTTTTGTAGTTGTCTTGCCTTATCACCATTTTTTGTAAAATGTTGGTTGACCCGTTTTTTTATGTAAGTGCTTTTACCCAAAAACAGAATATCCCCTTTTTTGTCATGCAAATAGTAGACTCCTGTTTCTGACGGCATTTGCTCCACCATATCCAATTGTCTTTGCGAAAGTTCGCCTTGGGTTTCTCTACGTACTACCTCTTTGATAATGGTCTTACTCGAATCTTTTGAAAGAAGCAGTTTAAATAATTTCAAGGTTGCGATGGCATCACCATTTGCCCTGTGCCGATCGCTCATGGGTATACCCAAAGACCTTACCAATTTGCCTAAGCTGTATGATTCGGCGTCAGGCAATAGGTTTTTTGACAAATCGACCGTACACAAAGTTTTTCGCTCAAAATTGTATCCTAAACGTCTAAATTCTGTTCTGAGAATTCTATAATCAAATTGTGCATTATGGGCAACCAAAACGGAGCCCTCTGTTATTTCTACAATGCGTTTTGCCACTTCGTGAAATTTGGGTGCCGTACGGAGCATTTTGCTATTGATTCCGGTCAGTTTGGCGACAAAAGGTTGGATTTCTTTTTCGGGGTTGACCAAACTAATGAATTTATCCACTACTTGATGACCGTCAAACTTATGAATAGCAATCTCTGTGATACCCTCCTCATTGTATTTGCCTCCTGTCGTCTCTATATCAAGTATCGTATACATCAATTATCGCTGTGATTTAAAGTAGGCTTTTAAGAATAGTTTCTTGTACCAAAGATACTACTTCCTAGGCGTACCATAGTACTACCTTCCTTTATTGCTATTTGATAGTCTCCGCTCATACCCATAGACAGCACTGAAATATTTGGGAGTGAAACCTTTGACGTATCGAATATTGATTTTAAGTGTTTGAATTCCCTTTCAACCTTCGACGTATCAGATGTAAAGGTAGCCATGCCCATTAATCCAACAATTTTAATGTTTCCCAATTGCTGGAATTCTTCCGAATGAATAATGTCTTTCAATTCGGTTTTGTCCAGCCCAAATTTTGTGTCCTCTTCGGCGATATGGACCTGGAACAAACAATCAATGACCCGATTATGTTTTTTTGCTTGCTTGTTTATTTCCTTCAGTAATTTTAAACTGTCTACACCATGGATCAAAGAGACAAATTGTGCCATGTACTTAACCTTATTGCGTTGCACGTGCCCAATCATATGCCATTGAATATCTTTGGGCAGTATTTCCCATTTTTGCACCATCTCTTGTATTTTGTTTTCACCAAAAACTCGATGCCCAGTACTATAGGCCTCTAATATACTCTTATTCGTTTTGGTCTTCGAAACGGCCACCAATCCAACTCCAATGGGTAAGGTTTGAATGATATTCTTAAGGTTTGTCTCTATAGACATGTTGTTTATTTTTTAAAATTCATAAATGACCAATCCACTTCTAAGTTTTGGTTCAATATACGTGCTTTTCGGTGGCATGACAGATCCAGCGTCGGCGATGACCTTGATTTCATCTATTTTTAGAGGTACAAGACCAAAACCGACTTTGAATTTTCCTTGGTCAATTTCAGCTTTCATACGAATAGCATTATGCTTTCCATGACCATATCGAATACGCTTGTCAGTTCTTAAATCAGTAATGCCTAAAATAGGCTCCAATACAGTCTTATATAGGATTTGGGTATCAAGTTCGCTTAGCACATCAGTGAATTGATATACTTTTTTTCTAAGGAAAAGAGAATAGTATGCTCCGTCTAGATACATACTGAAATGATGTTTTTTTGTTGGCCTGTATGGTAGGTCGGCCTTTTTCTCTATTCTGAAAAAGGCATCAAGTTTAATTAAGAATTCATCTTTGGAAAGACC
>JAGLKG010000280.1 GCA_023141835.1 Maribacter sp.
AAGTAAGTTTGTTATCCGATTTGTTGACCTTTTTAATTGGATTTTATCAGTTCTTATGGCACTTTCAGGAGTAAGCCTATTTTCAAGAATACAGTACATATGAAATGCCTTTGGAGTGTATTTGAGGGTATTTTTTTATGCTTATTCTCTATTTTTTGATTGATTCTTGATTTACCTCTTTATTTTGATGTGGTTTAGAGCCAGGTATCCCATGGTTTTACATTAGTTTTTTGTTTAGGCAGCTTGTTGGAGTGCATTTGCCATGCGCCTCCCAATTTCAAGGGCATTGGCGGTTTGGATGCCGAAGAATACCCATAGTGTTTCTGTTTCTTTGGTCCTGGCCTTTATTTTTTTTAGGTGATAGTGTTCTTTTTCTTTGCCAAAACTTCCTTCTAAACGAGTAGCTCGCTCTTTGGTTATCATAGCAGCCATCTGTTTACGCTGTTTCTCGTGTTTTCCTGCCCTTCCTTTTCTTTTAAAATCGGTCCTGATATTGTATTTGGTAGCGAAGCTTCTGTTTTTGTTGGTGGCGTAGATGGCATCCGCCCCGGCCAATCTGGTTTTGGTCTTGGTCAGACGTTGGGCTTTGAAGATGGTGTCTTTGAATCGGTTCCCTTCATGGAAGGCATTGAAGCTTAAATGTTCTATGAAGTTGATACCGTCGATTTGATATTTATTGACCTTGGCACCGAATTCAACAGGCTTTATTTCTTTGCCGCGAACGATCGGGCGCAAATAATCCTTGCCGATACTTACAATTCGCCCTTTTGGTTTTTCTCCAGTATGGAAGATTTGGAACTGTTGGGCATAAATCTTATTGATAGTCGCCCTACGCCGGTAGTACTTTTTTGGCATTTGCAGGTCATGCCCTTTTTCCAATTCACAGAGGGAATCATTGATTTTATCAAGCAGTAAGAGAAGGCTGCGATCAAGGCTTCTGCGTTTTGACTTGGTCTTACGACGCATTTTACTGTAGGATATGTTGCGCCTTTTCCATTTTAGGTATTTGGTCCGTGGTGTTTTTATACCCAAGGCTTTGCAAATGGCTTTTAGTTGGCGGTAGCTCCACTCCACCGATTCCCACAAAAGTTTCTCGTTGGTAGGGTATCTCACCTCACTCTCGTAGCATGTCGCATCCATTACTATACTATGCCCATCCGAGATGAGCGGTGACCAAGAATCGAAGAGTGCTTGTTGAACCTTGTCCATATTGAGCTTTTTGGCCAGTTCGCAACGGATTTCGCTGACAATCCTGTAATTGGTAAGACGATTGCTTCCAAGGTGGATGCCACAAAAGAATTGATAATCAACATTACCGTTGAGCTGCTCGACCAAACGCTTATCGGAGCAGCAGGCATAATGTTTTAAAAACATCAAAGCCAGTTTGCCTTGAGGACCGAATATCGAAACGGGTCCTTTTTCACGATCAAATAGACCAAAAGTATCTATTAAGGCATTCCAAGGAATCGCTGAGTGGATTTTACCCAAATCGCCCTCTAAAAAACGATTGAAAAATAGATTGAAATCTTCTGCCTGAGAGGTAAAAGAAAATTTGTGTTGAAAATTGTCAAATCTGCGTATCTTGGTCATACATATTTTAGATAATACCCCGTTTTTAGAGCTGAAGACTCATATTCGGGGTTTTGTTTTATCTAAAATACAACTTATTAAGCTGAATGTCAATAGGTTAAATTACTTCTGAAAGTGCC
>JAGLKG010000281.1 GCA_023141835.1 Maribacter sp.
ATTTGATAAATGCCACAATTCAGGGCATAAAAAAACCCTTACTACTACATGTAATAAGGGCTTAATACAATTTTTTAATAAGCTTTAGTTCATATTAGTTTCGAACTTTATACCATCAGCCTCTGTTATTATTAATGATTTTGAATAATTCAATAAAAATTGGATGGTTTCGGGCTTTGCTTTGGCAAGCTTACACTTGTTTTTATTTTTAACGTAGATTTTTTCCATATTTCTTTCAGTTTTGTTTCACTAGGATAACGCAACGTTGTTAAATATAGTGATAACGTTCGACCTATGGTTCATTAATTCGTTAAAACAATATTATGGTCTTCAATGATCTTTCTCAAGTTAATCAAGGCATAGCGCATTCTTCCAAGTGCGGTATTTATACTCACACCCGTATTCTCTGAAATTTCCCTGAAACTCAAATCCTTATAAATGCGCATCATCAGAACATCTTTCTGATCCACTGGTAGCTCTTCAATAAGAACCGCCAAGTCAGAATCTATCTGATTTTTAATAAGTTGTTTTTCAATATTCAATTTTTCATCGCAGATTACCGAAAATATGTCGAAGGAATTAGTACCTTCAAACAAAGGCATTCTTCTGTTCTTTCTAAAATGGTCAATTATAAGGTTATGTGCAATGCGCATGATCCATGGCAAGAATTTACCCTCTTCATTATATCTGCCTCTTTTAAGTGTTCTGATGACCTTTATAAAGGTATCCTGAAAAATATCCTCAGTAATACCACGGTCATTTATTTTAGAATAAATAAAACTACTGAGGCGTTTATTGTGTCTATTTATTAAGGTTTCGAGTGCTCGCTCGTCTCCATCGACATATTTTTTTATAAGAAGGGAATCTGCAATTTGAAGCTCCATATCAATTACTTTTTTTGGGTTAAAACTAGGGACCAATTCGTAAGAAGAGGTCTGTAGGTTGTTCACTAATTTTAAAAAAGTAATTGTTTAACTATAGGCGTCTTAACATTTTGTTGAGTTCAAATATAGGCAAAATTCTAGGTTATAAAAAAAATAGTATAGTGATTATCACCATTTTAAATGTAAAATCTGGAATATTGGTTATTGCATATGACATGTTGTACCTTTACAGGCCTAATTAAGATCATGCTTTCAATTACAGATGTAAATCCTAAGGAAAATATAATTATCAAGGGTGCAAAGCTGCACAATTTGAAAAATATTGACGTAGTCATACCCAGAAATAAATTGGTAGTGATTACCGGTCTTTCGGGTTCGGGAAAATCCAGTTTGGCATTCGACACCCTTTATGCCGAAGGTCAACGCAGATACGTGGAGAGTCTTTCTTCCTATGCACGTCAGTTTTTGGGTAAATTGAACAAACCTAAAGTAGATTATATAAAAGGTATTGCGCCCGCAATTGCGATTGAGCAGAAGGTCAACTCTACCAACCCCCGTTCTACAGTTGGTACAACTACTGAGATTTACGACTATCTTAAATTGTTTTATGCCCGTATTGGTAAAACAATTTCGCCTATTTCGGGAGAAGAAGTGAAAAAACATACGGTCACCGATGTGGTCAGGCATGTACAAACTTTTGGTGAAGGGGAAAAACTGCTGCTTTTGGCGCCAATTGTTATTAAACAAGACCGCGATCCCATAAAGTCGCTTCAGCTATTTTCAAAACAAGGTTATGCTAGAATCAAACACAATGGTAGTGTTATTCGTATTGATACAGCCCCAGAGAACATAGGTCACGAATTCAGCCTTGTTATAGATCGCATAATAACTAAGGATGATGAGGATTTTTACAATAGACTGGCCAATGCTATAGATTCGGCATTTTTTGAAGGAAAAGGGGAATGTGTGATCGAAGAGCTGGCAACTGATAGGCAAACTGTCTTTAATAATAAGTTTGAAAAGGACGGAATGTCTTTCTTAGAACCCAATGTGCATCTTTTCAGTTTCAACAACCCCTATGGGGCGTGTCCAAAATGTGAAGGTTATGGTGATGTTATTGGCATAGATGAGGATTTGGTAATTCCGAATACTTCCTTGTCGGTTTTTGAAAATGCAATATTCCCTTGGCGTGGTGAAAGCATGGGCTGGTATAGAGATGAACTAGTAAATTCTGCTTACAAATTTGATTTTCCGATACATAAACC
>JAGLKG010000282.1 GCA_023141835.1 Maribacter sp.
AGAAACTGCTATTGCCCTCTGTTATTTCCCAAGAAAGTTCCGGCAGTTCGTTCCCCACAAGGATTTCGGTCTCGGTAGTGGCAACTTTGCCCTCTGAATCGGTGACTTCAAGATTTACCTTGTATTTTCCGGATTCGTTAAAGGTGTAGGCGGGATTTATTTCGGTCGATTCCTCACCACCATCCCCGAACGTCCATTTGTACGTTAATTGATCCCCGTCGTAATCAATGGAATTTCGTCCTTCAAAACTCACGGTCAACGGATCCGCGCCAATAGTCTTGTCCGCAGCTATCTCTGCTTTTGGTACTCGGTTTCCTTTAATAAAATCGATTCGAGATAGGGTAGCATCAACATTTTGTGAAAACCAGCCCGAACCGTATTCCAATATATACAAGGCTCCATCAGAGCCAAAGACCATATCGATTGTATTGTGGAATTTCATGTTTGGCACAATTTGGGTCATCTTTTCAAAAGAACCATCGGTTTTCATAGTCACTGCAAATATCCAACCGCGCATCCAGTCATAGGCCAATAATTTTCCATCAAAATAATCGGGCCAATTGCGATCGCTATCCTCAAAATCCTCACTATAATATATAGGTCCCGCCATGGCGTTTCGTCCACCTGTGCCTAGTGCCGGAAATTCCTCTGAAGTACTATAAGGATAGTAGATCATTGCAGGCTGCGCTGGGGGAAGCTCGCGTAAGCCCGTATTATTGGGAGACTCGTTGATCGGCTTTAAGGAATCAAAAACGGCCCCTGTAGTATTGGCGACATAATCTCGAATATGATAAGCCTTATTGTCGGCAACAAAATGTGGCCAACCAAAATTACCTGCACCTTGGGCCTGGTTGATCTCGTCGTGCCCTTTTGGACCTAGGTTCAAAGAATCGTTATTGGCATCAGGCCCGACCTCACCCCAATAGAGATATCCGGTTCGTGAATCAACGGAAATACGATACGGATTTCGATTGCCCATCACATAGATTTCAGGTCTTCCCTTTTCAACGTTTTCGAATAAATTTCCTTTTGGGATGCTGTATGTACCATCGTCCTCTGGTTTTATACGAAGGATTTTACCACGTAAATCGTTAGTGTTTGCTGATGATTTTTGTGCATCCCAGGGATACCTACCCTCACGGGTGTCGATTGGGGCATAACCGTCGGCCCTGGGACTGGTATTGTCTCCCGTGGAAAGATAAAGGTTACCGTTAGGCCCAAACTCTATGGATCCCGCGGAATGACAGCATTCTTCCCGCTGCGTTGCAACATGCAACAGTATTTTTTCGGAAGCGAGGTCAAGTACATTGCCTTTCAGTTCAAAACGAGAGAGATTCTGTTGATCTGCCCCTTTATTTTCGGAATAATAGAGGTAAATCCAATTGTTTTCCTTGTAATTGGGATCTACGGCAAGGCCTAACAATCCATCTTCCAATCCTGAAAAAACATCTATGGTAGCAATGACACTATCCTTTCCTTTTTCGATATCGTAAATATGGACATCCCCTCTTCGCTCGATGAAGATGATCTTGTTGTCGCTTAGGAAATCGAGTTCCATAGGCTCATTTAGGTTTTGAATGAACATCGTTTTTGCAAAGCGATTTTCTTCTGGCACCAATTCTGCATAGGCTTTACTGTAATCTACAGGCATACCAAGTCCTATGGCATATTTAATACCCCCCAACAAATGGCTTAAAAATTTAGAGTCGGCAAATTGCTCGTTGGTATGGCCCATTCCCGTGTAGAAAGAACGTCCGCCATCATACTCCTTGAACCAGGCAATGGGATGGTTGTCTCCGTTGGTTCCGCCTTCATAGGTAGATTCATCTACCGTAATCAACACATTGTTCGTTGGATCAATTGATTTATAGTTATACCACTCATCGGCTACCTTCCATGAAGGGGGAAGGGAATCGGTTGCCGCATGATTGGGTTGAATGACTTTCAGTGCGCCCTCTTGTACATTCGGATTCATGGGGTGGCTGTCAAAATAAGCCCCTGCCAGTTTGCCGTACCACGGCCAACCGTACTCAGTATCTGTAGCTGAGTGGACACCTACATATCCGCCTCCGGCCTGTATAAACCGTTCCATTTGGCTTTGCTGTACGGGATCCAAAACATTGCCCGTCGTATTCAAAAAGACGACAGCCATAAAATCTTTGAGTTTTGTCTCATTAAAGACCTCGGCATCTTCAGTAGCCTCTACCGTAAAATCGTTTGCAACCCCTAATTTTTTAATGGCTTCGATGCCCTCTTCTATGGATTCATGACGGAAACCTTCGGTTTTTGAAAACACCAAAACCTTTACTTCGGCCGGCTTAAACATAAAGTAGCCTATTACGCCCAAAATGGCTAGAAGAACCACGATTACAATGAGTATTTTTTTAATCCTTTTTTTCATCTTTCTGTTCTTTGAACTTTTAGAGTCCGTTTGTTTAAATCATTATTTGAGTGAAATTCACTCAAATATATAAAAATATGATCAGACCCAAGTTTTTATGCTTTATATTTGAATTCATAACCGCATTGAATTCATGAAGGAATGACCAAATTCACAAAAGAAACCATAGCTTCCATTAGTGCTGATTTTCAGAACTATATGCCTCAATTATCAATAAACTGTGTCATTTTCAGATTCAATGGGGAGCAGTTACAAGTCCCCATTGTTCAGCCACTACAGGCAAATATTTGGGTTATTCCTGGTGGGTTCGTGTACAAGGATGAGGATATAGATGTTGCCGCCAAACGCATCCTATTTGAGCAAACGCAGATTGATAATTCAATTTTAAGCCAATTTGGAACATTTGGCCCTGCCAATCGAAATTTTGCGAGCTTCGTCAATGCATTTAAAAACTCAGAGCTCCCCATTGAAATTATTAAATGGATTTCCCAGCGTTTTGTTACCATTGGTTATTACAGTGTTTTGGGTAGGCAACCTATAGAAATAAAGACAAGCCCCTTGTTCAAGAATAGCAAGTGGATCAATGTGGAAGACTCAGATACCTTGGCCCTAGATCATTCATTACTGGTATCGGAGGCCAGGAAGGTTTTGTGTACAGAATTATTGAGCCGCCCATTATTATTAAGTTTTATGCCGCCCACATTTACAATTCCAGAACTGCAAAAACTCTATGAATCAATTTTGGGCAGACCGGTGGATCGCGGTAATTTTCGGCAACGGATTCTGAAGTCGAACATGCTAATAAAAATTGGGCCTTCAAAAGAAAAGTCCAAAAGGCGTCCGCCCATTGTGTACCAACTGGACAAAAAAAAGTACTTGGATTCGTTGACGCAAGATATCAAACTAGGGTTCTAATGCAGGTTTATAATGGTTGGCACCCCTGCTAGAATCATTAAATACAACATGCGCTTTTTGATTATCTATTTTAAAATTTTATTGAAAGAAGGTCTTTCAATAGTGGTATTACATACACTATAGCCATGAAGAGTAAATTACTTCCCAACATTTTCATTGGGGCTTCAATTGGCCCAGATTATCAAAGAAGATTTTTACAGAAAAATGATTGCCATCTTGACCTTCTTGAAGGCTTTATTAATTCTTTATAAAAAAAGAAATTATTATAAGTTTTACTACATTTACCATTCATTGTCAAAACTTCATTTTTTTGGCTTAAAACTTACCACATCCATATTTATTCACACCAAAAGATTTAATGAATGAAATTTCTTAATGCAGAGCCTTTTCGTATTAAGGTTGTAGAACCTATTACAAAATCAACAAGAGAACAACGGGACGAATGGATAGAAAAAGCCTATTACAACGTTTTTAAGTTAAGGGCGGAAAACGTGTATATTGATATGTTAACTGATAGCGGAACTTCTGCAATGAGCTCTAACCAATGGGCAGGGATTATGACGGGTGATGAGTCCTATGCGGGTTGTAAGAGCTTTTTTAATTTCGAAAAGGCTGCCCAGGATATTCTTGGGTTTCCGTATGTGCAACCTACGCATCAAGGAAGGGCGGCAGACTTCATAATGTCTCAGCTATATGCCAAAAAAGGAGGATATATTCCTGGGAACATGCATTTTGATAGTTTTAAGGGGCATGCAGAAGTTGCTGGATCTATTCCAGTAGATCTTGTAATAGCGGAAGGCCGAACTGCAAATGCCATAAACCATCCATTTAAGGGAAATATGGATATTGAAAAACTACAGGCCATAATAGACGAACATGGCACGGAAAACATTCCATTGATCATAATGACCGTTACCTGCAATGGTAATGGTGGCCAGCCCGTATCCATGGCAAATATAAAAGAGGTCTCGGCAATCGCCAAGAAGTATGACATTCCGTTCATGATAGATGCTGCCCGTTTTGCTGAAAACTGCTATTTCATTAAACAAAGAGAGGCAGGTTATGAGCACAAAACTGTAAAAGAAATTGCCAAGGAAATGTTTTCCTATGCCGACGGATGCGTTATGAGTGCCAAGAAAGATGGGATGGTGAATATAGGTGGATTCATATGTACAAGAGATGAGGAAATGGTTCCAATGATCAACCTTCTTGCCATAGTCAATGAAGGTTTTGTAACCTATGGCGGGCTAAGTGGCAGGGACCTTGAAGCTTTGGCCATTGGCCTTGACGAAGGAACCGAGGAGGAATATCTGGAATATAGGATAGAACAGGTAAAATACCTAGGTGATGAGCTTGCTAAAAGAGGCATTCCGATTATACTTCCCACGGGAGGACATGGTGTTTATATTGATGCCCGAAAATTTTATCCGAAAATTCCACAAAGTGAATTTCCCGGTCAGGCCTTGGTGGTTGAACTGTATAAGACAGGCGGTGTCAGGGGCGTGGAATTGGGTTCTTGCGCCTTCTCAAAAAGAGACCCTGAAACAGGAGAAATTACATACCCAGAACTTGATTTGGTACGACTATCCATTTCAAGAAGGGTATATACCAACAGACATATGGACGTAGTCGTTAATTCGCTTGCTGATGTTTATGAAAGAAGGGATACGATGAAAGGATTACGGATTACCTACGAAGGTCCGATTTTAAGCCTTCGTCATTTTACGGCAAGATTTGAACTATTATAAAAATTGATTATGAAAAGTTTTAATTTCTTTATGCCATCCCAAATTAGATTTGGTGCTGGACGGATTAATGAACTTAGTGATATTTCTCCAAGTTTGGGGAAAAGCTGTTTAATGGTCTCTAGACCAGTTAATGGATCACAAAAAGAGACCTATGCCAAAATCAATGGTATTTTAGCCAAAGTGGGGGTCTCCGTAGTTCATTTTGATGAGATTGTACCCAATCCGACCACGGAAGGTGTGGAAAATGGAATTAAAAAGGCCTTGAATCATCAGGTAGATTTTGTATTGGGTGTTGGTGGCGGTTCTGTTATGGATAGTGCCAAATTGATTGCCTTTTTATATACTAAGGACGCAAAAGTAGATTGGGATCAAGCCATAGATCAATATTCCAATCCGTTTGCCATAACGGATAAACCAGGCTCGGCCCTACCCTTTGTGGCAGTTTCTACAACTTCAGGCACAGGATCACAATCGACACAAGCAGCCGTCGTAACCGATACGGCAAACAAAAACAAAGTAACCATTTTTCATGCAGCTCTATTTCCGTCGGTCTCCATAGTAGATCCTGAATTAATGTTGTCCGTTCCTGCACAGGTCACTGCAGCAACCGGTTTTGATGCTTTCACACATGCGTTTGAAAGTTATCTGGGAAATCTTACTTCTCCATTAACAGAAAGTATGTCTTTACAGGCCATTAAAATCGTCTTCGACTATTTGCCCAAGGCCATAGCCGACCCATCAGACATCGAGGCTAGAACGCAACTTGCATGGGCCGATACGCTTGCGGGAATGTGCCTTGCCAATGGTGGAGCCCAGCTTCCCCATCCCTTGGGAGAAATCATCGGCGGAATCTGTCCGAGGGTAGCTCATGGCGAGACTCTCGCTATTGTATATCCGGAGTTTCTTAAATACAAAGAACCCTTGGCCCAAGAAAAATTTGCTAAAGTAGCTGCTTATATAAGTGCAAGTGATGACGAAAGGCCTATGAGTGATCACATTAATGAACTATTGGAAAAGGTAAAATTATCAGAGGCACTGAAACGTTCCAAAATCACCAAGGAAGAGCATCATCAAATCACAGAGCATCCGCTCTTAAATGTATTACAACCTGATAATGTGGCCCAAATAAAAAGTATAATGAGTAACAGTTTGCTCGTTTAAATCCATCAAAATATACACATGAAAAAAATTAAAATTGCCGCGGGCTTGGCCCATGTAGATTACGGCCATTTAGCAGATATTGTTTCGGAAGCAACGGAAGCGGGAGCCGATTATATTCATTCAGATGCGGCTGACATGCATGACCTAAAAAATATGCAATTGATGGGAGGGCATCAGATTATTGAGGGTATAAGGCCTTATACAGACAAACCCGTTGAATGTCATATCTATACAGAAACTTGCGACTTGCTATTCATTGAAAAACTAGCGGAAGTAGGTACAAATATGTTGATCCTACCCGCAGAACATTTTATGGGTGCGCCTTTGGCTTATATCATCAATTGGTGTAGGGAACGCAAAATGAAATTTGGGTTGACCATTGGTCTTTATACACCTCTTTCCTTTGTAGAGGAGTCCATTTACGATATAGATCGCTTGCATATTGTAGTACATGGAGTCGACGAAACCGACGGCAAAGACAATTGGGGGTGGAGAAAGTCTTGCCTCGATTTATTAAGGAGGGCAAGAAAACTGGTCGATGAAAAAAACCCAAATTGCGAAATTGCCATTGATGGGGGTATACGGGCGGATAATCTTGATAAACTTATTGCATGTGATCCGGATGTGGTCATTTTATCTTCGGCTATTTTTAAGGACCCTGATGGTATAACAGCCGGAATTAAAAAATGTAGGGCAGCCATTGATGCCGCACAAAACAGCTAAATTATCCTTGTGTAAAAATGAACTTATGACTCCAGAAGTTATCTTAAATCTCAAAGCCAAAAATAAAGAGGAAGCCATTGATGAATTGGCACAACTTCTTTTTGACAGTGGAAAAATTCAGGATAAGGTGGTTTATGTTCAAGATATCTTGAATAGGGAAAAAATATTATCTACCTATTGCGGCAATGGCATTGCCATTCCCCATAGTGTTTCCCCAGTTGTCAATGAGGCGTCTTTTGCTTTTGGAAGGTCCTCAGGTCTGACCTGGGATGTAGATGATGATTTGGTACAATTCATTATTCTTTTGGCTATCCCAGAACTTAAAGAAGGCGAAGATACCGTTCATATCGAAAT
Source organism: Maribacter sp. (assembly GCA_023141835.1). Lineage (GTDB taxonomy): Bacteria > Bacteroidota > Bacteroidia > Flavobacteriales > Flavobacteriaceae > Maribacter_A. The sequence continues at coordinate 7,303 of JAGLKG010000282.1, forward strand.
GATGTCGGCCATAGCAGAACTTGCCCTAGATGATGATATAAGGAGTAAATGGGAAAAAGCAGAAGACATAGATGACATAATAATCACCTTTACTTAAATACAATCACAGCATGAAATTCTGGGAAGAAACCAAAACAATATTTAAAAACACGGGGCTCCATTTTCGAACTGGGGTATCTTACATGCTACCTGTAATACTCATCGGTGGGGTAGCCGGGAGCGTGGCCGTTCTAGGAGGAACTGAAATCGCCGATGGCTCTATCTGGAAAATATTCAAGGATATAGGTGAAATTGGATTAAAGTATTTTGTACCCGTAATGGCGGCATATACGGCCTATAGTATTTGTGATACTCCAGGTATCGCTCCTGGGTTTATTGTCGGCATTCTGGCCCAACAAATTGATACAGGATATTTGGGTGCTCTTTTGGGCGGCATTTTGGTAGGTTATGCCACATATATGCTTTTAAAAGTAAGACTTCCAGATATGCTGCAGAGCACTTGGGGTTTTATGGCTCCAGTCTTTAGCACCCTAATCATAGGGGTATTCCTAGTATATGTCGTAGGACCGCCCATAGCCATGCTCATGGATTTCTTGACCGATTTTTTAACTGGCCTTGGTGAGGGTGGATCAGGAATACTGGGGGCCGTAATGGGCTTTCTGGGCGGAATAGATTATGGCGGGCCATTTAGCAAAACCCAAAGTACTTTTGCAACTGCCGTCATGGATATAGACCTATTTGTCCCGCTCGGTATTTGCGGTGCCATTGTCGTTGTACCACCTTTGGGGATGTGTTTGGCGGCCTTCCTTAAACCCAAATTGTATACGAAGACCGAAAAGGAGTATGCCAAAAGTTCTTGGCTCTACGCAATAATAGGTGGTTTTACTGAAATCGTCATCCCCCTGGCCGCAGGTGATTTATGGAGGGTTACAGTCGCCACCGCTATTGGGTCGACTGTAGCGGGAATTATAGCCGGCTATTTCTTATTGGAGTTAAGCACTCCGGTATTGGGTGTAGCGCAGTGGTTTTTTTATGATAAACCCCTAATATTTGCGTTATCGGTCTTGGTAGGTACCATTACGGTTGCCCTAGTGGTAAATTTACTCAAGGGGATTAGCGATCGGGATATTGCGGTCTTGGAAAGAGAGGAAGAAGAAATGGAATAATCTTAAAATATAAAACGATGAAAATAGCATTGGTAACAGCCTGCTTGGCAGGGGTGGCGCATAGTAAAATGGCGGCAATGGCCTTGAAAAAAGAAGCCAAGAAAAGAGGGCATGAAATCTGTGTCGAGGAACAGGGTGGCCATAAATTACCCGTAAAATTAAGTCAGGAGCAAATCGATGCCGCCGATGTTGTCATTCTTGCCAAAATGGTCAAAATTGCTGGTGAAAACCGATTTGAAGGCAAACCTATACTTGATGTAAGTGTGAACAAAGCGCTGCGGCATCCGGTAATGATTATGGACAAAGCGGAAGAGCTTCTTAAATAATCGCTATGATAAAAGACACGGTAGTTGTTATAGACAAAATTGGTTTTCATGCGAGAACAGCATCCTTGTTTGCCAAAAAAGCGGGAGAATTCGAAAGTACGGTTCAAGTATCGTTCAACGATAAAACAGTTAATGGTAAAAGCATGCTTGGCATTATGACCTTAGGGGCCAAAAGTGATACTGCTATTGAAATTATGGTGGACGGGCAAGATGAAAAACAGGCCTTAGAGGTCCTGGTAGATTTAATCAACAATAACTTTAATAGCTAAAATTATTCTTTCCCTAACTGGAATATCGGCATCATCGGGCCTTGCTATAGGAGAAGTGTTCTTACTTAAGAACGAAGAGCCTCTTTTGATTCAAAAAAAATCAATTGATAATCTTGAAGAGGAAATCGATACCTTCAGAAGGGCATTGGCTGTTGTAAAAAACCAGATTCGCGAAGTAAAACAAAAAATGGCACAACAGCTATCCGAAAATGAACTGGATATCTATGATGCGCATATTTCCATACTTGATGACCCCGAGCTTATTGACAAGACCATCGACCTCATTACAATTCAAAAGGTATGTGCCGATTTTGCGATAAACGTTGTTGCCCGTGAATATATTGAATTATTGGAGCAACTTGATGATGAATATCTAAGTGCAAGAGCCAAGGATATTGATGAGGTATCTAGCGCTGTTGTCAAATCCATTCAAGGGAAATCCAATCAAGCGATTGAACTGACCAAACCCGTTATCATCGTAGCTGATAAGATTTCGACCCATCAAATTTCTGTTCTTGAAACCCGTTTTGTTCTAGGTATCATTACCGCCCAAGGAGGTGCCACCGACCATTCATCCATACTGTACAATGCCATGGGAATCCCGGCTATAGTTGGTGTCGGAAGTCAATTGAACACCGTTCAATACTTCAATTCGATTATTTTAGACGCAGAACAAGGGTTAATAAGAATTGACCCAGACCCAGAAACACTGAAGGCATTTGAAGCACAATATGAAAGTCATCGGGTAGAAGAAAAAATAAATTTGCAAAGCAGTCATTTACCTGCAAGAACAGCATCGGGGAAACACATCAAGGTTTTTGCCAATATCGGGAATGCCAAAGAGGCAAAGGAAGCACAACTTCGAGGTGCTGACGGTGTTGGCTTATTACGTACGGAATTCTGTTTCCTGGATAGAAAAACACTCCCTTCGGAAGATGAACAATATGAAATGTATAAACAGATGCTTGATGAACTTCCAGGAAAAGAGGTCATTATTCGTTTAATAGATATTGGTTCCGATAAAATGGTCTCTTATATTGAAATGGATGAAGAAGAGAATCCCGCTTTGGGCATTAGAGCACTGCGCCTAGGGTTCAAGCATTATGATTCTTTGCTTAGACCCCAAATAAGGGCATTGTTGCGATTGTCTGCCGCTTTCGATATTCAATTATTGTTTCCAATGATCGCGACCCAACAGGGTTTAAAAGATATTAAAGAGGCTATACATAAAGAAATGATAATCCTGAAAACCGAAGGTGTTGCCGTTAATACATCGATTCCGATGGGGATTATGGTCGAAATTCCAAATGTGGCCTTAATGCCCGAACTATTTGTTGACGATGTAGATTTCTTCTCGTTTGGCACCAATGATCTAGCACAGTATATGATGGCCGCTGACAGAACCAATACATCAGTCGCCAGCTATTTGCCAAAGGCAATTCCAGGCATTTTAAAATTAATTGAAAAAGTTACCGAAATTGCCCATGACAGGGGCAAATGGGTGGGCATCTGTGGCGGACTTGCCGCAGACACCAAATTAATTGAGACCTTTATTGGGTTTGGTGTTGACGAATTAAGTATGCCCTCTGCCTTGATTCCCAAAACAAAAGCGTTTATCCGGGAATTGGAATGACTTGGCAGAAAGAAAATCATTGAACAGATACCCCCTCAACTACTAAAAGTCAAAATGAGTAACGTATAAAAGGTGTGCGTTTTTGAAAGATAACACCTGTTCCCCCACTTCCTAAATTTGGATTCCCCTACAATGGGCGCATTCTCTAAGCAGGCCTTGCAATTACCAATTCATCGATGAAATGCGCATAAAATGGGATTAAACCACAAGTTTTGATACTTTCACAACAATTTAGGGCACCTGCCTTTGATGAAATTGTACCTTATTGTGAAAGAAAATCTTAAATAAACGAGCTATGAGCAAGTATTCTAATAAAAATGGAGTTTTAAATTCTATACTTTCGATTTTGAATATAGGTTTAGAAGTAGTGCTGGGACTAATTGCCCTTGGATTCTTAATTGGTCTTTGGGGAGTTTTAAACTAAGCCTCGGAATTATTTTTTCATTTCTGATCGGACTGATTTCAGCCATGATTCGTGAAGCCCCAAGAGTTCATTTAGTTTTTGGGGATTGGAAGACGCAAGGTTATTCTGTTCTGCAACATCCTTATCCAGATTGACAAGGAATAATGGATCCACATTGATTTTTTCTCCTGTGGGAGAAGGTTCCCTTGCATTTCCTATTAACTTCCAGGGGCCTTTGCGCACTACCCATTGGGCCTTGTTGTCATCGTAACTTCCTGTCTGCCAGTGAAACACATTGTGCTTCGAGGCGGTTTTATTGTCTAAGATTATAGGCATCAGGCTTTTACCATCTACTTTTTCAGTCACTTTTGATTGGGTCAATTCGGCAATAGTAGTGAACCAATCCATTGCTATACAAGCTTGATCACGGACTTCATTTGCAGGTATTACTCCTGGAAAACGAATAATCGCCGGTACACGGATTCCTCCTTCAAACATACTAAACTTGCTTCCCCGATACGGCCCGGCATTGCCACCTCCCCAAAAAGCCCGCTCCTCAAGCGAATGACCATGATCCGATTGAAAAATAATTAGGGTCTCCTCGGCAAGACCCAGTTGATCGATATGGTCCAAAACGGCTCCTATTTTTTCATCGGTGTTAGATATGAAGGCAGCATATTCCTTTCTTGGGGTTGGTAAATCCTTGTAATAATCCATCCATTTTGGTGTGCCTTGATAGGGATAATGTGGCGCATTAAAGGCCCAATAAATAAAGAAGGGTTCGTTCTTTTTGTCACTGATAATCTGTTTTACCTCTTCCGACATTAAATCGGAAAAATGCTCCCCTGGATAATATACTTCCTCCGAATTCCTATATAAATCGTGCTTATTGGGCCCTTGCCAGTAAAACGTATGGGAGTAGTTGTCTATGCAGCCGCGTTGATGGCCAAAGAAATAGTCGAAACCTTGTCCATTGGGTAAATTTTCCTTTCGATGGCCCAAATGCCATTTGCCTATTAGAGCGGTATAATACCCATTTTCTTTGAGCATTTCTGCCATGGTTATCTGTTCTGTGGGCATACCGTATCTATTTCTCGTATCTGCATATTCGGGAACCGGTACGTTGCCTTCAAGACCTGCCCTCAAATTGGTCTTTCCCGAGAGTAAGGCCGCCCGGGAAGGAGAACAAACGGGTGCTGCGGCATAAAATTGGGTAAATCGTACGCCCTCCTTGGCCAATCTGTCCATATTAGGAGTGTACAGGTCCGTGGCACCATAGGCATTGGTATCTATGGATCCCTGATCATCGGTTAAAATAACGATTACATTGGGTTTGCTTTTTTCCTGAACCTGTGAAAACAGGCATATCTGGCAAAAAAGGAGAAAAATCAGATTCCCGAATTGTAAGCTCTTGTTTATTTTCATTGGGTGTTTCTTTTAAGACTAGTATTCCCATTTGGAATTTTATTAGTGTTGACCGGTATTTATCCCTGTGTTTTTCCCATGAATCCCACTTTGTTGGCATAACAACAGAAAATACATGTAAAATATCAAGATGGACGCATGAAGATACAGATTATGATTTAGTAGGCATGAAGTTACTCATATGCCGATGGCAATTACTTTATAAATTTTAGGGCATTGGTGTGAACCACCACATTGTGTTGTCCAGAGAAAAGAAGATCGAAAAAATACTATTTTAGATGGATACAAAGTCGACAATACCCAAGGATATGTACTATATTGGGGATTACATTAAAAACTTCGATTATGACAATGAAACGTAAATCACGGCGAAAATTTATTAAAAAAACAATGATTGCCGGGGCGGGAATTACTATTGTTCCCAGTTTTGCGGTAAGTGGTTTGGGGCACAAAGCTCCTAGTGATACGATGAACATTGTCGGTGTAGGTGTCGGGGGCAAAGGTCACCCCAATCTCAAGGCGATGAATACTGAAAATATTATTGGTCTTTGTGATGTAGATTGGAAATATGCCACAGATTGTTTCAAGTCATTTCCAGATGCCAAACGCTATTCCGATTGGCGAATAATGTTTGATGAACTGGGAAAATCAATAGACGGGATCATGGTAGCCACTCCTGATCATACCCATGCCATAGTAGCGGCAACGGCTTTGACCATGGATAAGCATTTGTATTGTCAAAAGCCACTGACACACTCCATCTATGAGTCCCGGTTATTGACCAAACTC
>JAGLKG010000283.1 GCA_023141835.1 Maribacter sp.
AGACCAAGAACGATTTGTCCCATTAAAAGAGGATCTTTTTGCCAAAAGCGGACAACTTTTAAAGCGGGTGACAATGGAAGACATAGCACAAATAGGCGGGCGTTGGTATCCTAGGAAAATGAACTACAAAGACATGTTGAAAGATGGAAAAGGCACTGACTTTATTGTATCTAAAATTGAATTTAATGCTCCTATTTCCGAACACCTTTTTAGCAAGGCAGTTTTGAAAAAATAAGAGGTTTCTTGAAAACAGAAATTCCATTATTTACCCCCCCCCTTTTGCCTGAACTACATTTTCAGTGTTAGCCTGTACGTCTGGCCCTTGATGAATTCCTTCAAATTAAAGCGGTGTACTTTAGAAGGATTTGGAAAATCAATACGCGATTATTTGGGTTTTATCGAACCCATACATTCTTCCAATTCCATCGTTTGCATTGTCAAGACCAACAATTAATCACCAATTTTTATAACGGCACCACAATTCCTAATTCTTTTTGCTACTTTGCGCTTGAAATATAAAAAGTAAAAATGGTAGTTCTTGGTGTTGATATTGGAGGTTCTGGAATAAAAGGGGCATTGGTGAATTCATTAACTGGTGAAATGTTGACTGAACGCCATCGCATACCGACTCCGCCATCTCGAAAACCAAAGGAAATGGCAAAAGTAGTTGCCGAACTTGTAAAGCATTTTGACCATAAAGGTCCGGTCGGTGTTGGTTTCCCTACCGTTATTAAACATGGTGTTTGCAAATCTCCCGGAAATCTCCACAAAAAATGGATGAATGTCAATGTAAAGGAATTGTTCAGCGAATATACAGGCTTACCTGTAACGGTAATCAACGATGCCGATGCTGCGGGATATGCTACCATGAACTACGGAATTGGAAAGGGCAAAGAAGGTTTTGTACTTATGATTACCATTGGGACCGGTCTGGGAAGTGGTGCCTTTTTAGATGGAGAGTTGATTCCCAATATGGAGTTGGGCCAGATACCTTACAAAAAATACAAAAAGATAGAATTATGGGCCGCAGCTTCTGCCAAAGAGCGCGAAGGCTTGTCTTTTGAGAAATGGGGCAAACGCTTCAATACTTTTTTAGAGCTGGTAGATTTGATCATATCCCCAGACCTGATCATATTAGGTGGAGGAACATCTAAAAAATTCGATCAGTTTAAAGAGTATATCACTATTGACACCCCTGTAATCCCTGCCGTTCTCCGAAACTATGCAGGTATAGTAGGTGCAGCCGCAGCCGCCTTACATGAGGCTCCCAAAGATTAATAGCAAACGCATATAAAAAAGGCCCAAACTTTCGTTTGGGCCTTTTTATTTGGTTTTTCCTTTTTTAAGCAATCTTATTTCGCTTACGATCAACCTCAGTCAAATAAATCTTACGAAGACGAAGATGTTTCGGAGTAACCTCAACATACTCATCCTTCTGAATGTATTCCAACGCTTCTTCCAAAGAAAATTTAATGGCCGGAACAATTTTGGCCTTATCATCTGCCCCTGATGAACGTACATTCGAAAGTTTTTTGGTCTTTGTAATATTTATGGTCATATCATCGCCACGTGAATTCTCTCCAATGACCTGCCCTTCATAAATATCTTCTCCTGGATCAACAAAAAACTTGCCTCTATCCTGTAATTTGTCAATTGAATAAGGAATGGATTTCCCCTTTTCCATAGAAACCAAAGAACCATTCTGCCTTTGTGGTATTTCACCTTTCAAGGGTTGATATTCAAAAAATCGGTGCGCCATAATGGCTTCACCAGCTGTTGCTGTCAACAATTGATTTCGCAAACCAATAATACCTCTTGAAGGAATCAAGAATTCACAAACCATACGATTGCCTTTAGCTTCCATACTGGTCATTTCACCTTTTCTGATCGATACCATCTCAATGGCTTTCCCAGAAACTTCCTCGGGCAAATCAATGGTCAATTGCTCAATGGGTTCACATTTTACACCGTCAACTTCCTTGATAATTACCTGGGGTTGGCCAATCTGTAGTTCATAACCTTCCCTACGCATTGTTTCAATCAATACTGAAAGGTGAAGAACACCGCGACCGAAAACCATGAATTTATCGGCACTATCGGTTTCCTTGACGCGTAATGCCAAATTCTTTTCCAATTCTTTTTCCAGACGTTCCTTAATATGTCTTGAGGTAACAAATTTACCATCCTTACCAAAGAATGGGCTGTCATTTATGGTGAACAACATGCTCATTGTTGGCTCATCAATTGCTATAGTTTTGAGGCCCTCAGGGTTTTCTAGATCCGCAAGGGTGTCCCCAATTTCAAATCCTTCAAGGCCAATAATGGCGCAGATATCACCAGTCGCCACTTCCTTGACTTTCTTTCTCCCTAAACCTTCAAATACAAAAAGCTCTTTTATTTTAGATTTTACTATACTCGCATCTCGCTTTACCAAGGAAATTTGTTGTCCTTCCTTTAAACCGCCACGTTGCAATCTTCCAATGGCAATTCTTCCAGTAAAAGATGAAAAGTCCAAGGAGGTAATCAACATTTGCGTATTGCCCTCTTGGGGCTCAAAAGTAGGGATATGTTCTACCACCATATCCAATAATGGCTCAATGGAATCTGTTTCATTCTGCCAATCATCGCTCATCCAATTGTTTTTGGCTGACCCATACACGGTAGGAAAATCCAATTGCCATTCTTCAGCACCCAATTCAAACATTAAATCAAATACTTTCTCATGTACCTCTTCTGGTGTACAATTCTCCTTATCGACCTTATTGATTACTACACAAGGCTTTAAGCCTAGATCAATCGCTTTTTGCAAAACGAATCGTGTTTGTGGCATGGGCCCTTCAAAGGCATCGACCAACAACAAAACACCATCGGCCATATTCAAGACACGTTCAACTTCACCGCCAAAATCGGCGTGACCAGGAGTAT
>JAGLKG010000284.1 GCA_023141835.1 Maribacter sp.
AGATCTAGATCTGGGTTCAAGGGAATTGGCAAAATAATTGTCATTATACACTAAATATAGATCCGATAAAGGGGCAAAACGCCACTGTAGTCTTGAATTAAACCCAAGATTATCACGTTGGTTGCTATACTGTACCAAAGTTGACCAGAAAACAGACTTGCTAAAAGTTATATCAACTTTAGGGCTTACCAGCCAAATATTGGCACTTGGATAAGGGTCGGGAAGATTTATTTTGTCATAATTCAGGATCAAAGAAAGAAAAACTTTGGGTTGAAATCGAAGGGTCATCATGCTCTCTATGGAAAATCGTTTTCCATTAAAAAACCTACCGAGTGAAGACTCTAAGGTATACGCAAATATCTTTCGCATATCGGACCGATATTGCAATTCCATACTGTTGTAATGATACCCTTGGTCTCCTGGTAATTCTGAGGCACCGTCAGTATTAGTTGGGTCAAAGCTATCAAATAAGTAGGTATAACTATTGGTCGTACCCACGGTTAGTTGTGATTGGTCTTTGAATTTCGCTTCCCAATTGGTTCTAAAATCGTAATCTGTATTTTTGAAATCTAAACTGGGATCCCATAATATTATAGGGAAAAATTGGAATCCATGACTTTGAATGATTCCTTTTTTAGGCCAAAAAACGCGTTCGGCACTGAGAATACTTTTGAAAATGCCCGTTCTTCTAACGAAGCCAAGGTCCGATGAAAAATCTTCATCTATGGAAATTCCTTTAGCGTAAAAGTTATACTTTCTAGATTGGTACCTGAGTACAGCACCAGCGGAAAGATTGCCAACATCATCATCAGGTTGAAACGATTTATGGGCATATACTTTTCCTGTCCAGGTATTGTCTTGTGATGCCAGATTATAGTCAATACCGACCACTCGATTATATTCATCTTCCCTTTCAACAAAATCATAATCTTCAAAAGATTGTTTGTTAATGAAGAACATACCGATATTAGATCTTGAAAAAACACGTTGTTGTATGGCCAACATGGTATTGTTGTTTGAAGGAATCTCATTCTCCTCATCTTTTGCCGTCTGTATGTTCAATAATCCAACCCGTAAATCTTTGGTCAACTTTCCGCTCAGTCGTATTCCTCCTATGATTTTATTTTCTATGGAATTGCCAGCGGTATCTCGTGCAATACCAATACGTCTAGAAAAGAAAGGATTAGCGTCTCGTTGATCACCAAAACTTGAGAAGAGATCACTATTGTCAATGAAAAATTGCCGCTTCTCGGGAAGCGAAACTTCAAAGCGGGTAAGATTGGTCACCTGATCATCAACCTCTACTTGGGAAAAATCTGGGTTTACCGTAATGTCCAAGTTCAAATTATTTCCAATGGCAACTTTGGCATCGCCACCAACTTTTAAATTATTCAGTCCCTCGTCGGTCTCAAAATTCTTTTGGGAAATTGCGTTGACATAAGGTATAATTGCGAGGGGAGTCCTTGATTCTCCCAATGGTTTTTCAAAAACCATTTCGCCCATAAAGGCAGTGTTGAAAATCATTTGATTTTGCGGTATCCTAGACCATGAACTTCTTTCATTGGACTGAGTGTCAATTCGATAGCTGTTGAATCTCCACTTCGTGCCACCTTCCTTAAATTTTAAAGAGGTTAAGGGAATAATCATCTCCGATGTGTAATAATCATCATAAATTCTTGATTCTGCTTGCCATTTTGTATCCCAAGAAAGACTATAATTAAACCTACTATTACCTCCACCAGAAATTAATCCTTCTCTTCGTACGCCATATGGGTTGATGCCAAATAGAAATGCATTGGTGCCGTCGCTATAGGTGTCGAACAGTACCGTGAAACTATCATTGCCACCGCCCCGATAATCACGTTTTAAGGATGTAAGTGCATAATTTTTACCTGCGGCATTTACTTTTATGCCAACATAGAGATTCTTGTCATCATAAAGCATTTTAATCTCGGTTTGTTGCTGGGCTTTAACTGAATCTGACGGGAAATATTGCCAGTAGTCATTTACACTTTCGGCGGTTTGCCATATAGGTTCGTCTAAAATGCCGTCAGCCACGATCGATTGAGAAATAAGTTTTACCA
>JAGLKG010000285.1 GCA_023141835.1 Maribacter sp.
AATATCTATGGTCCAATCTCCAGCCAAATTTGCAGGGGGAGGACAAGCAACTGCTGCAGAATACCTGAAAGGCGACCTAAAAGCCGAGCTCGTTTGGATTTTCGTACCCACATTGGTCGATGTAAATGTTTGACCATCCGTAGTATGAAGCGCAAGTCTCAGCCAGAATATATCACCACCATACAATACAGATTGGTCTATACCCAAGATTCCAAGGGCATCACCAATATTTGCGGTGATGGTGGTTACCAATTTGCCATCTTCAGTGGTAAAGGCACTTGCAGGAATATTATCAATCTGCACTTCAGGAAATGTTAAAACAACATTATTTACTGGAGTGGCATCAATGAATTCCAAGAATACATCTACAGATTCCAAAGTGTCATCATTTTTAAAATCGTCAAATTCAACTTTTGCCGACATATTCGAATTCGTCGGAAATGCTGAGTTAATAGGTGGATTTTCACTTGCCAAGGTTCTTAAAATGGCCCCGCCAGTAATAGCATTTACTTCTAGCCTATCCTTATCCTCATCTTCACAAGAAAATGTTGTAAAGATAAGAGCGGATACTGTTAATAAAGAAAGAATTTTTTTCATAGTTATATTTTTAATAAATGAAACCTGTATCAGGGTTAGTATCCCAGAATACTTTTTGGAAGACATCTGGCTTTTGGTTCGCATTCAAGTTTTGGTTCACATAAACATCGGGATACCAGAAAGAACGCATAAAGTTGTCAGATGGCTGTCTTACCAATTGCTGTAAGTTATCAGGCTTTCCTGTCCTTCTATAGGTATTATACGCTTCAACGCCGTTACCCCACAGTGCCAACCAGTATTCCTCAATGATAGTGTTCAGCTTTTTATCGGCATCAGATGCATCATATCTGGCCATTACTTCGGCGACATAAGTATCAATTTCTGCTTCAGTGGCAGCAAAACTCTCATCTACCAAATCTTCTCTAAATGAGGTCACAGTACCGATACTCTTTCTAACCCCACTCTCAAGATAAGTTCTTGCATCTCCTGTGGTTCCAATAGTCAAGGCAGCTTCGGCCAACATAAAGTCTACAAAACTAGACATCATGATAGGTTCAATTCCAGAACCTTTGGTTCCAATGTTTCTATCTGGAATAGCTTCAAAATCGTCATTGTCAAACTTACCCCCAACAGGATAAAGACCCCAAGCAGATCGTGCACCTGTGTCGGGTGGGATTCCAAAATCATAACCATGATCCCTGCCCCAATACCCAGGATTATCTACCAAATTACAGAAAATACTTGAAAACCCGATATGTGCGGGAGGTAAACCTCCATAGCAAGACTGCTCAACCGTGTTTTGCGCATTAGTGTTACGTTGTCTGTAGATATAGTATCTAACCCTTGGATCTTTAACAGATTTACTGTTAAGTAACATATCCATATAAGTATTCGACATATAATCCGTTACACCCGTACCCTCAACAAAGTTTCTGGTGAACATAGGATGTCTACTATCTGGGTTGGTGTCAATAGTGCCATATTGGAATTTAAAGTCACCGGAGGCCGAAGTAATGTAATTACCACTTGCAATGATTGCATTGATACCGGCAGCAGAAGCACTTTCAGTAACCAAACGAGATTGCAAGTATAATTTCAACTTTAAGGTATTCGCCAAATTAATCCATTTGTCTTTATTACCTCCATAAAAGAAGTC
>JAGLKG010000286.1 GCA_023141835.1 Maribacter sp.
GGAATGCCTATCAACACCTAATTGCCTTTATTTTCATTATATTTAAGACTAAAGGTTATATGTCTTTAGTCTTATGTTATAGGCTATATTAAATCAATTTTGAAATGAGAACACCTAGCATACTTTGTTTATTCTTATTAATTATTGGTCTAACAAACTATGAAAAGACAATACCTACAGAAGGCTTTATAGATGTTAAAGGTGGGAAAGTCTGGTACAAAATATTTGGTTCTGAAAAGAAAAAAACTCCAGTGCTTTTACTTCATGGAGGTCCTGGCTTTCCGAGTGACTATTTACGGCCGCTACAGGAGCTAGCATCAGGAAGACCCGTAATATTTTACGACCAGTTAGGATGTGGTAGATCAGATATGCCTACTGATACAACCCTATGGAAATTGGATCGTTTTGTAAATGAACTTTCCACCATTAGGGTTGAATTGGGCTTGGACAGTATTCATTTGTTTAGTCATTCAGCTGGTACAATGCTGGCAGCGGAGTACCTTGCTACAAAACCCAAGGGGATCAAAAGCATAATATTCGCAGGCCCTATTTTTAACTCCAAAAAACATCTTAAATCTGTCAATCAATTGAAACTGGAACTACCACCTTCCATAAGAGATACATTAGTGTTACATGAGAAAGCAGGAACAATCCATTCATCTTCTTATCAAGAAGCTTACTGGGAATTTGTAAAACTACATTGGTGCAGAACGTTTCCTTTTCCTGAAGACATCCAAAAATCACTGAATTATCCAACTAGTGCGATTTTTAAAACTATGTGGGGTGAATATGAATTCTATTGTCCGGGCAATTTAAAGGACTTTGATAGGGAACATGTATTAAAAGAAATCAAAGTACCTACACTTTTCACCTGTGGTCGTTTCGACCTGACGACTCCAGAAAGTACTGCTAGTTATGCAGAACAAGTAGATGGAGCTGAATTTGTGGTATTTGAAAAAACAGCCCATATGACTATAAATGAAGATCCGGAGAACTATGTGGGAGTAATTAGAGAATTTCTAAACAAAAACGAATAAATATGCTGCCTACAGCAATAGATAAAAAACATAGGGCTTTTCTACAATCCGAAAGTTAATCGGATTCTGGGAAGTCCGCCAAGTATTAAATAAATTTAGAAATTGGTATTGACTTGTAGGTCCAGATAAGCAAGATGCTGTTCGCTCCCTATGTTTTTTATCAAGGTCGTTATGCAATATAAAAATTGAGAATATGGACAAGCAAGTCGAATTCAGTTTTGGAGATGATTCCATCGCAAAATCTTATGACAAAATTCTTGTCCCATCATTATTTGAACCTTGGGCTGTACATCTAATTAAAAATAATCAACCTTGGGTGGGCAATATGGTTTTGGATCTAGCATGTGGTACTGGAGTAGTTACCAAAGAACTTGTGCGTAATGTTAGTCCAAATGGTAGAGTATTTGCCTTGGATATAAACGGTCAAATGCTTGAGATTGCAAAATTAAAATGTAAGGCATTGGAGAATCATATTGAATTTATAGAGGGTTCCTGTGAATCTATGGCAATTGCTGATAGCAGCTTAGATGTTGTTGTATGTCAACAAGGATTTCAATTCTTTCCAAACAAACAAGCGGCTACTCTTGAAATTTATAGGGTATTAAAGCCCGGAGGAAGTGTAATTATTTCAACGTGGTGTCCTGTTTCTGAATGTCAAATCTTTGGTGTCATCTGTGAAACCCTTGAGACTTTGAATGAAAATGCGATATCACAAATGATGCGAGTCCCTTTTGATTTTATGACACAGAGCGAACTGCAAGAACCTTTTAATACTGCTGGGTTTTCAAATATAGAGGTTTCAAAACAAGAGATGAGTATGTATTTGGAAGGAGAAGTTGATAGTGCATTAATGGTCGCTTATGCAACACCCATTGCTCCTAAACTAAAAGAATTGAGTGTCGAAAAACGAGAGGAGTTTAATAAGGTATTTGCTGCCAAAATGCGACTAATAAGTAAAGATGAAAGAAACTGTGGACAAATGGTTTCAAATGTACTTAAAGCCAATAAATAATTTACACAAATTAATGAACCATCAAGACGTTAGAGTGTATTAAGAAAGCTTAAAATGCAGAAAGAAATAAAATCACTTATGAAAATCATAATAAGAATTTTAATAATATTTCTCTACAGTATTGCCAATATCGTTTATTGCCAAGAATTTGAATTAAATAAATTAAACTCGGACTCACTTTATTTTGAAAGCTCAGCTCTTTTTGAATGTAACATACAAATTCCTGGAAATTATAATCGGGATAAATCTTACCCATTGGTAATTGGTTTGCATGGGGGCGGTAGCTCGTATGAAACATTTAGAAATATTTGGAGGCACTTTGAAACCCCTCAATTTATTATGGCTACCCCTCAAGCTCCTTATAAATGGTTAATGGGAGATAAGATTGGTTATGATTGGTCTGGTTGGCCTTCCGACGACATTGTATTTATGAAGAGGGCCCTTAAGCTCACATCTGATTATATAAAAAATCTGATCCTAGTTTTAAAAGAACAATATAATGTTGATGAAGTGTTTTTATTAGGATTTTCTCAAGGTTCAATTATTACTCAAATAGCTGGAATAAATAACCATGATTTATTAAGTGGAATAATAATCCTTTCCGGTCCGGAAATTAATCATCCTGGAAAGCCCGAAATAGTTTGGCCCTCAGAAGAAACCGTCCTATCTGCGAACCATTTAAGAGTATTTATTGCTCATGGCAAATCAGATGAAATGGTTGATATTGAACTTGCCAATAAATCAAGGGTGCAATATGGCAAGGTTGGCTATGATGTATCGTTTTTTGAATTTGATGGAGGTCATGAAATTAATGCTGAAACTATGAGAAAAATCGAGAAATGGATAAAAAATCAGAAATAACGCCTTACAACAATGGCTCCTATGTAAAGCACTAGTCCAGTTTCCTAAAGTCAATTCAGTCGCCTGCACTATTTATAATTCAATAAGATTCAATTGGCCCTAACAATAAATTGCTTGCATTTATTGGATTTAGATTGTTTTTCACTCTTGTAAATGTTTTAATAAAATGCTGGTTTTAAGTAGTGAAGGTGTCCCGAATCCAGAGCCAGCCCAAGCTTGATGGTTAGGGCTAAGGAATGCCTATCAACACCTAATTGCCTTTATTACATTATATTAAAGACTGAAGGACATATGTCCTTTATCCCTACGTTGTAGCAAATTGGATGAACCATACCGAAATGGAATTTTTAAGGACAAAGGAATTATCAAGAACTTGGAAAACTGAAATTCTAGAGCTTTGGAATCGTGAATATCCTCAAAAACTGCCTACAATAACAACGGCCCTATAAAAAACCCTAGTCCAGTTATAATAATCAAACTAAATGAAAGGATAAGATTTAATGTGAATTGGTTAAGAAGTTTGAATTCGATCCACTTTTGAAAGTTTACTTTTAACCTTATTGAAATATAATCTAACGATGAGGTATATGAAAAAGCAATTAATAGTGTTTATCCTTTTTCTTCCCCTACTTACTTTTGGTCAGGACTGTGAATGGAAATCGATGTTCAATGGAAAAGACCTTGAGGGTTGGACCGTTCGCGGAAAAGCCAAATGGAAGGTTAACGATGGAGTTTTGATCGGTAAGGGTAAAAATGGTCATATTTATGCTGCACCAGAGTTGACCGATCTTGAGGTGAAAGGCGTCTTTAGAGTGAGTGATCAGGGGGGTGGAAGTAACAGTGGGCTATACTTTCGAAGTAATCCACCAGAAGATAGCCCAATTAGCTATCCCAAAGGTTATGAAGCCCAGATATGCCACAATCAAGACGCGCATACCGGATGGTTATGGAAACCAGGTGCACCCACAGGTAGGGCAAGTAAATTAATCACGAAGGATGATCAGTGGTTTAAAATGCGGGTCAAGGCCGTAGGACCTAAAATCAATATTTGGGTGAATGATGAGCTTGTAATGAACTATGAGGACAAGGAATACAAGAAAGGTTTTTTTGCCATTCAATGCCATAACGAAGGAATGACCATCGAAGCCAAGAATTTGTTCTACAAAGATTTGAGTAAATAAATTTCTTTCTGGGGTATAGTCCCATATTCAAATATATCCTAAGTTTTAAAGTGAATTAAGGGCATAAAAAAGGAGATTTCCACTATAGAAATCTCCTTTTTTAGGTGTATGGGTAAAACATTATTTTATCCCATAGAGCGGTCCATAGGCTTCGCATGCCCTATAATCCTGCCCTTCCTTGTCCGTGCCAAATGATGTCCATAAAGCAGGTCGAAAAACATCCTGTTCATCCACGTTATGCATGTTCACAGGTATTCTAAGCATTGCGGCCAAGGAAATCAAATCAGCTCCAATATGGCCGTAGCTTATCGCCCCATGATTGGCACCCCAATTGGCCATTACGGTATACACATCCTTAAACGCGCCCTTGCCCGTTGTAATGGGTGCAAACCAAGT
>JAGLKG010000287.1 GCA_023141835.1 Maribacter sp.
GTAGTCAGCGAAATTTTAGCCTAACTAACTATTGGAACAAAATGAAAAATAAAACGTACATTGATTTAAAACTGAGTTGATTATATGGTTGCACTAGAATTTTCAACCTTTTTGGGCAGATTTCATCCCCTTTTTGTTCACCTGCCTATTGGGTTTTTAGTATTGGCCATTCTTTTAGAATGGCTAGAAAATCGTAAAAAGAACAAGGAAAACAATAAAATCATAGCCATTTCATGGTTGATAGGGGGTATAAGTGCATTTGCCGCGGCACTCTGCGGCTGGTTTTTAGGTGATAGTGGTAGTTACTCAGAAGATAATCTTTTTATACACAAATGGTTGGGCATTGCCTTGGTGGTTGTTGCCTTTGTTGGGTGGTGGATTAAGAAAAATCATGATAAGTACTCAAAAACAATACATTATTCAGTGAACATAGTTTTATTGATAATGTTAATGATCGAAGGCCATAAAGGCGGTAATCTTACTCATGGCGAAAACTATCTTGTTGAACACGCCCCTGCTCCCATCCAGAATTTGTTAGGTCTATCAAATAAAATAGAAGGACTTCCCCAATACAATTCGCCAGATTCGGTAGTGGTGTACTCTGATTTGATCTATCCCATATTAGAAAGCAAATGCTTGACTTGCCACAGCAATGATATACAGCGGGGCGGCCTCAACCTGGCCAGTCAGCAATTGTTTCAGGACGGTGGTGAAAACGGGCCCGTTTTGGCACCGGGAGACCCAGAAGAAAGCGAAATATTCCAGCGGGTGACCACCTCACAGGAAAGTACCAAGTTTATGCCTCCTAAAGGTAATCCGATGACCTATGATGAAATTAAGGTGATGGAATGGTGGATCAACAGTGGAGCGGACTTTGACAAAAAGGTATCAGACATTGAATTGAACGAATCAATAAAACCAGTTCTAATGCGACTATATGGTTTAGACACAGAGCATAAACCATGGTACGAATCTGTGATGGTCGACCCTCTTGATACAACCCAATTGGACGTTTTATCGTCTAATGGGTTTTTGGTGAAATCTTTGGGTGACGAGAATAATTTATTGGATGTCAAATATTCAAAATCTGAATTGACCCTAGAACATCTAAAAGCCCTAAACGGGGCTAAAGAACATATTACGTGGCTTTCCCTTGCGCAAAGCAATGTTGAAAACGAATGGCTTTCAGACATAGGGAACTTGTCTAACCTAACACGCTTGCAATTGGAAAAAACTTCAATATCTGATTTGGGAATTTCAGCACTTGCCAATCTTGAGCATCTGGAAGTCTTAAACTTATACGATACCAAAGTAACGGATTCTTGTTTGCAAGGCCTTAAGGATATAAAAAGTCTCAGGCGGGTCTATCTCTGGAAAACCGGAGTTACCAAAGAAGCAATTGCTTCTATACAGGAAGACAACCCCGATTTGGAATTCATTCTGGGAAACTAATTGATAATTCAAAATATGTCAAGAAACAGTAGTGCTAAACAATTCGACTCTCGATACCCCTCTATCGAAGACCTAAGGAACAAGGCCAAAAAACGTATTCCCCGATTTGCCTTTGAATATTTGGACAGCGGTTGCAATGAGGAAGTCAATTTAAGACGCAACACAAGGGAAATTCGTGAAGTTCAGCTAACTCCAAACTATTTGGACAATTTTAGGAGTGCCAGCTTAAAAACAGAGTTGTTCGGACATGTCTATGATGCTCCCTTTGGTGTAGCTCCAATCGGGTTGCAAGGACTAATGTGGCCAAATGCCTCAGAAATATTGGCCAAGGCCGCTTTTGAAAACAACATCCCGTTTGTACTCAGTACTGTTTCAACAAGCAGTATCGAACGAATAGCTGAACTGACGGAAGGGAAAGCCTGGTTTCAACTATACCATCCGACTGAAGACAGTGTTAGAAATGACATCCTTAAAAGAGCGGAAGCTGCACAATGCCCTGTTCTGGTCTTACTTTGTGATACACCAGCCTTTGGCTTTAGACCAAAGGAAATCAAAAACGGACTTTCAATGCCTCCCAAAATGAGTATTAACAATATTCTTCAAATTTTCGGCAAACCCAATTGGGCGGTACAAACCCTAAGATATGGTCAACCCAACTTTGAAACCCTTAAACCTTATATGCCGAAAGGATTAGATTTAACACAATTAGGGAAGTTTATGGATGAGACCTTTTCTAAACGGATGAGTATGGAAAAAATAGCTCCTATTCGTGATCTATGGAAGGGGAAAATTGTGCTGAAAGGCGTTGCTACGGAAGCAGATACTGAAAAGGCCATACAACTGGGATTAGATGGGATTATTGTCTCCAACCATGGGGGCAGACAATTGGACGCAGGAGAATCCACAATCAAACCAACGACCCGAATTGCCCAAAAATATGGAAATCAAATAAAGGTAATGATGGATAGCGGTCTCCGTTCGGGACCCGATCTTGCCCGTACGTTGGCAAGTGGGGCCGAATTCACTTTTATGGGTCGTTCTTTTATGTATGGTGTTGCAGCGATGGGCAAACGTGGAGGAGATCATACCATTTCACTGCTAAAGACACAATTACAACAGGTTATGGAGCAAATAGGTTGCGAAAAAGTGGAAGATTTTCCTAACTATTTGAATACCCATTAAGCATGTTTGACTATTTTATTTCCTAACTAACAACCCATACTAAAATGCTCACAAAACTAGGCGAGAAACTAACGGATTTTTTTCAGAAAAATATGCCGAATGCCTTTGTTTTTGCATTGATTTTGACAATAATAACCGGTATAATTGCCATTATTTGGGTAGATGTAACGCCCTTAGAAGTAGTACGATCCTGGTATGGTGGGTTTTGGAATTTATTGGAATTTGGAATGCAAATGGTGCTCTTGGTCATTACTGGGTATAGTATCGCTTTATCGCCACTTATTAAAAATGGAATAGATCACTTAACACGTTTTATCAAAACACCAAAACAGGTCTATTTTTTTTCAGTGTTTATCGGCATCGCACTATCTATGGTAAGTTGGGGGTGGATAGTTATCGCGGCAGTTTTGGCAAGAGAACTGGCCTTAAGGGTCAAGGGGGTAAACTATCCTTTTCTTATTGCTTGTGTTTATTTTTCCAACGGAAGCTGGGTCACTGGCTTATCCAGTTCAATACCGCTTTTACTCAATACCGAAAACAATTATATGATTGAGGCAGGTTTTCTCACCGATACCATTCCCACATCATACACATTGGGATCTTACCTTAATATTGGGATGATTATATTGTTTCTCGTTGTATCACCATTAATTATGCTATTACTGGTGCCGAAAAAAGGAAAGGAATTAGGAGATATGCTTGGGCTTAAGGATGATAACAAAGAACAAACCATAAAAGAAGAAGCCAACCATTTAAAATTGCCATTTAAAGCGGTCTCCGATGCACTGAACAACAGTATTGTTTTGCAAATAGCAATAGCGGTTTTAGGACTCGCCTATATTGTTGATCATTTTAATACGAATGGCTTGGATTTAAATCTGAATATCATGATTTTTATCTTTCTTATTATTGGATTGATTCTGCATAAAACCCCCATTAGGTATACTATTTCAATGAAACGTGCCAGTTCAAATGTATCTGGAATTCTTTTTCAATTCCCCTTTTACGCTGGTATAATGGGCATAATGACATATACTGGTTTAGGAGAACAACTGGCTCAGGTCATGGCATCTTTTGCAACCATAGATACATTTCCTTTTTTCGCTTTTGTACTTGGAGGTGTTGTCAATTTTGCCATTCCTTCAGGCGGCGGGGAATTTGCGGTTATAGGCCCAAGTGTCATTGAAGCTCTGCACAATATTGCCCCAGGATTATCTACTCAAGAAATGATGGAACTGAATTCACGGGCAGCACTTTCGATTGCCTACGGTGAAAGCCTGACAAACCTTTTACAGCCATTTTATCTATTATTGGTCTTGCCCGTTATGGGTGCAGGAATCAATATACAGGCGAGAGATGTCATGGGATATTTGGTAATTCCCTTCATCCTGTATTTCATTATACAATCGATAATGGTGGTATGGATGCCCATTTAGTCCCATCATAGATTAATCCATATTCTCGATGATGTTGAAAATCCCAGGCTCCATACCGGTATAAAAGCATCCCGAAAAATATGTCATTCCCTGTTTTTATCCTTAAAAATCAAACTGAAAATATACCCGAAAACGAAACAGGAAGCAACCCCGAAGAAGGCGTACATCAAAAAATTGATTTCAGTAAAAACGCTGATATACCAAATCAATAATGCACTTACCACTAAACCTAATAAAGTTCCTGTGGCATTGGCCCTTTTGGTAAGCATCCCCAAAAGGAACATGCCCCCAAGACCGCCTGTAAACAATCCCAAGTATCGATAAAACTGGTCCCAAAGGGATTTGATGTTTGAACTCGCCATCCATAGGGCCAATAACACCCCTAAAACACCGGTTATAATCGTCGCAATCCTAGCAATTCGCAACAGCTTTTTGTCAGTTATTTTAGGTTTAAAATGTGAATGAAAATCATTGCAATAGGCGGTCGATACCGAATTTAGACTACTGCTAATGCTCGACATAGCCGCAGAGAAAATTCCTGCTACCAACAAGCCAGAAACTCCTATAGGCAATTCCCTTACGATATACCACGGAAAAATAGAATCGTTATTAGAAATGGCCGGGGACAGCGCATTGGGTATTTCCGAATAGAAAATAAACAAAAGTGTTCCCAAACCAAAAAATATAATCGTTGCCGGAAGTGTAAGCACGGCATTGGTATATAGCGTTTTTTGGGAATTCTTTATGCTCGAACTGGTCAAAAAACGCTGAACAATAGTTTGATCAGTACCTTGGGTCACCATAGCCGAAGCCAATCCCCCGATAAAGACCACCCAAAAGGTTGATTCCGTAAAATCGAAATCCATATTTGTAATATTGAACTTATCACGTTCTGAAGCATAGGTAATCATATCGCCAAATGAAGTTTCAGTATGGAGCATAATCCAAACGACCGCCAGAATGCTACCACCCAGAAGCACGATGACCTGCAACACATCGGTCCAAATAACCGCTTCGATTCCTCCAAAGGTGGTATAAAGAATACATAACACGCCCATGATGAGGATACTGGTTTCTACGGGTATTCCCGTTACAATGGAAATCGCCAAGGAGGGCAACAACAGCACAATGCCTATTCGTCCCAACTGAAACAAAATAAAAGAGAGGCTACCGAAGGCACGTGCCAGATAATTGAAACGGTCTTCTAAATATTCATAAGCCGTTCGAATCTTTAGTTTATTAAAAAAGGGAATAAAGATAAATGCGATTACCGGGGTTATCAGAATGGCGGTAATGTTCAAAAAAAAGAAAGACCAATCCGTTACAAAGGCTTTGGCAGGAATGGCCATAAAAGTAATTGCGCTGAGCAAAGTTCCAAAGACACTAAGCCCCGAAGCCCACCATGGGATACGCCCTCCTCCCACAAAATAATCTTCTGTAGATTTCTGTTTTCGTGCAAAATAGACCCCAATCAAAAGCGAGATCAAAAGATAGAGTGCCAAAACGGTATAATTAACGGCGCCGAAAGGTTCTGCCGCTTCGGCGATTCTAAAATTCTGCACTTTCGGTGTTCTTATACCAGGAGAAACCTCCCCAGAAACAATAAAAAAAACATCATTATCGTTAAATGCCAGTGCCGTAACCGGTATTTGCGTTGAAAGACTATCATACACAAACCATTTTTTGGTTATCGTATTATAGGCCAGAATATCCTTGGAAAAGCCTTGATGATTAATTAGGATATCATTTCTTCTTTTTATCAAATTGTCTACTATAGAATCATTGTGCTCTTTACCTAACCGTATGGATAGGTTTTCCAATTCATTAAACAACACTTCATCAGAGCCTCCATATACCATTAGGTGCATGGAGCCCATTGTTTGAGTCGATGCCCCCATGAGTACCCTCGGTTTGGAATCAATTAAAAGTCCCCCTTCATCTTGCCAATTTTCAGTGGTTAAATCGTAGGACAAATAGGTGGTCAATGGTTGTGATTTTTTTCCTGCGGCCTGATTTCGACCTCCTATTACGAAAAGTTTTCTTGAATCCTTTGTTTCCTGAGTGGCAATGGTATGCACGGCTCGGGGGGGACCAGGGAAATCCGTTAGTTTTTCCCAAGCTTTCTTTTCCTCTAAATGCAATCTATAAAATGAATTGGTACTTTGCTCTGAGTTTTTTCCACCAACCACATATACATACTCCTGTTCGATAACAGCACTAGTATAAGCTAGTGGTTCTGGTAGAGAAGGATAGTCGGTAATTTGTATTTCTTTATTCGCAGGATCATAACTCAAGAGAAAAACAGCACTACTGGTCATTTTTTCGTTTTCTCCCCCAATACATAAAATGCCATCATTAGTAGAAACAGATGCACCATAGGCCAAATTTTCAGGAAGTTTCTTTGTTGATTTTCTCCATGCATTCCCTTCCAGGATATAAATGACATCGCTCCAAACTTTTTTGCCACCTTCCCAGGGTAAGGCACTGGGAAAATTGGCGCCTCCTGCGGCTATAACCACCTCATCTTGAACTCCGCCCAACATTCCGGCATAACCCAGCGATTTTAGACCCTCTTGTTTTGCAGGCAAACTTGGCAAATCGGTTATACTTAGTTTGGGAATTTCTTGTCCTGAAATGGTCAAGGCAAACAATACCGCAACAACCAATGAACAAAAAGTTATGGTTTTATGTCTCATCTATTAATGGTAGAATTTTAAATTATTTCTTTTTCCTTGGGTCTTTATAATTGTCGATTTTATCGGTTAGCCATTTTAGGGAGAATTTGACGAATACATTTTCGGTATAATTGTCCTTTTCAAAAAACAAACCTATCTCCCCGTTATCCAAAACAGTTAGGGATGAATATGCCGAACTGCCTCCATATACGGTTTTTCCTTCACTCCATGTTTTCCCTTCATCATAGCTTATGCGAACGGTCATGTTTGTACGACCTTTTTCTGATTTAGCATTCGAGAACAGCAAGCGATTTTTTTTGAACCCTTCTTTAATTGATGTGTAGCGGATAATACTCGCATTGCAGCCAGGGTCGATTAATTGAGGTTCTGCCTTGGTGACCCATGTTTTTCCTTCATCGGAGGATGTATGGACATATCTAACTCCTTTTTTATCATTTGCCCTAGCATTGACCATCCAAGTTCCATCGGCCAACTCAATTACTTTAGATTCGTTTGCCGGAGAAATTGGGGTATCAATAAAATACCATGTTTTTCCATGATCATCACTGCCAAATAAATGCATCCCACTATTTAAGTTCACCATACAATGTAAGAGTTTGCCCGTACTTGTTTGGATTCCACGCCCCGAGGTAATAAATTTAAAATCTTTATGCCATTCTGGTTTTGCTATTTGTGAGGTAATATCTTCTGGTTTGCTCCAAGTTTTGCCATTGTCCGTGCTTTTCATTACATGTAAATAATAAACGTCTTTTTCCGTATCCAAATTCATGTAATTATAAAACAAGAAAATTTCATTGGTTATTTTATCTACAATCATGGAAGGGTCCGAAGCTGATTTACCAAGAGGAAAATCAATAATGGTTTCAATAGGTGACCATGTTTTGCCATTATCACTGCTCTTTCTTAGCACTATATTGATATCCTTACTCCATTTTAAGTCCCCACAGGAAGGCACTCGTTCGTCAATGGCCGCAATTAAATCCCCATTGGGAGCGGTTACAATTGCTGGGATTCGATAACAAGAAACTGAATCGTTCATTGATTTGTTGAACAAAACCCGGTATTCTTCCAAGCCATCGGCTATTTGATGTTCCCTTTCTTGTGCTTTAAGGGCCAAAGCCAAAAGCATTGTTACGACTAGGAAAATTCTATTTTTCATTTGTTTTTGAAGTTTACTTTTCTTTCTAAAGATCCATTTCATGAATGCTTTCAAATGGCCAAGCCATTGGCCTCTATTTTTTCAAAGGATTTCCAGCATTGGTACATCGCTCTCGGCACATGAAAACATCCTTTCCATTTACCTCCTTTTAAATCGAGCAATACCTTTCCTTCCCGATTTAAATATCCGTACCATTCGCCATTTTTTGGATCCGAAAAATTGGCCCAAGCATAGTCGTGTACTTTTTTATACCCTAGATATACTCGTTCATCTTTGGTATGTTCATATGCCTTGGCAAGGGCCACCAATGATTCTAAATGCACCCACCACAGTTTTTGGTTCCATTCCAATTGTTGGGGTGGATGGCCTTGGGCATCCATAAAATAAAAAATACCTCCATGTTCGGTATCCCAACTATAATCCAAAATATTTAGAATAGTTTGGGTGGCACTTTTGATTAATGCAGTGTCTTTTCTTCTTGCGCCAATATCAATCATGAACCACATGGCCTCAATACCATGACCAGGGTTTATAAGACGACCTTCAAAACTATCATGATGGCTCCCATCGGGCAATACGTTTTCATAAATTAAACCAGAATTTTGGTCCAGAAATACATTCATGACTTCATTGACACTATAATCTATAGTTCTTTCAACTTCTTTGGGTTCAAGGACATCTTCAAGTTCCAATACCAAATTGGACAATATCATGGGTAAAGAGAAGCTTTTTAATTGCCTGACACCAGTATTTTTTTCATAGACATCTTTTGGATTATCCTTTCTTCTAAGAATATTAAAATAGGTCTGCTTCGCCAATTCTTTGATTTCCTTATCACCGGTAGCTGTAGCATATTGACTAAATGCCATAGCTGCAAAACAGTCTGAGAAAATATTATAAGGCTGCACCAATGGTTTTCCCTCCTTAGTTGTAGAGAAATAAAAGTTCCCATTTTTATCCATGCCATGGTTACGAAGAAAATCAACACCATGTTGGGCAATGGCCAACCAATTTTTATTTTTTTCTACTTTATTATAGAGCATAGAAAACATCCATGACTGTCTTCCTTGCAACCACAAAAACTTATCCTTGTCATATACTTTTCCGTATCTATCTAAACACGTAAAGAACCCACCATTATACGTATCTATCGAATTTTTCTCCCAAAAAGGAATTATATCCTGTAGTAAGGCATTTTTGTATAGTTCCGAGTATTTCATTCGTGATTCAAGTTTGGAAAACTATAAATTAGAGTTTAATGAAAAATCAATGTTACTTGCTCAAGTAGGAAGAAATCCCAATAGATTCCAATTCCTTGACAATTCCCTCATAGTCCCTATCTGTTAATGTAGCGTGCGGAAACCTACTAGGGCCACAATCGACTCCTAGTGTTTTCATAAATCCCTTAGCAACGCCATTAAAGCCTCCTCTGCCGTTTAAAATGTCAACAAACAGCATTGATTTGGTCTGTAGTGCGGCAGCAACCTCATGGTCATTTCGCTCAAATGCCGCCCTAATTTCAGTATATAATGGAGCCAAATGATTATAAGTGCTACCCACCCAACCCTTGGCTCCTAAAGTTAAACTACAGATGAAAATCTCATCAAAACCAAAGAGTACATCGTATGTACTATCCTCAAAATCAAGACAATATTTATAATCGATCAAATCGTTTTTTGTGAATTTTAATCCAGCAAAATTTGGGATTTCCTTAGAGGCAAGCTTGAGAAAATCGATCATCTTAAAATGTGCCCCGGACAAATCTGGAATATGATAATAATAGAAGGGCAATTGAGGTGCACAAGAGGCAATCTTCTTGCAGTATTCAACCAATTTCCCCAATTCGTTCAATCTAAAATAAAAGGGAGCCAAGGTGGCAATGGCATCCACTTTTTCGGCCGAGTGTTTTGTTAGGTCCATAGCAATCTCAAGGCTAGTGTGCCCAACGTGATTTATAAGATAAAAATCATCGGGTTTATTGCTAGACCATGCATCAACTATGAGTTTTCGCTCCTGGACCGCCAAAGATGTAAAATCTCCAGTGGTTCCGTTGACAAAAGCCCCTGCGACTTCATTTCTTTTTAAAAATTCTCCATATCCCCCTATTACATCAAGATTCAAGGAATTGTCCTTCTTCAATGGGGTATAGGTGGCTGCAATAATATCTTTTATGGGCATAGGCTTTCCGTTTGGTGTATTAATATTACAAAGGTGAATAGTTAAGAATATTCAGCTATAATCTTTCGAGTACACGATTATTTCAAAAGTTCATTGAAATTTATGGAATGTCCTTGTCCCTGTGGCAGTTCCTTTTTATAAACGGATTTACCAGAACCATCCAAGATTTCTACACCAATCATACTCTTATTCCGCAATACCTGGATATCCCATTTCATTCCAAAAGCATGAACATTCTTTAGACTCATTTTATCCCATTTATCCGGTAAATTGGGGGTGCATTCCAAACTAGAAAACCCTATGGGTCTAATCCCAAAAATACCTTCTATAAAGATTCTACAGTAAAGGGCACTCTCCGCCGATAAATGACTTTGATTCTGCTCAGGAAAAGCTTCAATTACATAAGGCACATGATCACCCATAAGACGAGTCTTGGAAAAAGATTCCAATTTCTCCAATCCTCGATCTGTATATCCTGCTTGAAAAACACCACGAAGGGCGTATAAGGTCGACCTATCCCATACCGTCGTAGTTCCGGATTGTGTGAGCAAGCCACTTTTTGTCCATAATTTTGGTGAAAACAGAGCATCTACCGTTCCTTCCGCCCTATCATATATTCCAACAGTCAACGGAAAACAAATCCAACTGCGTAATTTTTTATTTCCTTCAAAGTACTGGTAGGTGTCAAATCCTTCCACTTTGGACTCAAAATTTTTGCGTATTGCCTTTTTAAGATCCTTTGCCTGCTTCCTATATTTTTGAACAAGTTTTTCATCCTTTCCCAATTCCTCCGCTAAAAAACTCGTTGAAATCAAGGCATCATAATACAACGAAATTGTACTTAAATTGGCATTTCCTGCAGGAAATCTACCTTCCAATTCATCTGAATCTGAAGCTATTGACCCATTGGCAAGTTGTTTTCTT
>JAGLKG010000288.1 GCA_023141835.1 Maribacter sp.
ATGGAACAACAATCTTGCATTCGTTTTTCGTTTTTTAATTATGCCAGGATATCTTTTATTACATGGCCATGTACATCCGTCAATCGCATATCCCTACCCCCGAAACGAAAGGTCAAATGCTCATGGTTTATTCCCAAAAGGTGCATGATTGTGGCATGTAGGTCGTGTATGGTGACTTCATTTTCGATAACTCGGTATCCATAATCATCGGTTCTACCGAAAATAGTACCCCCTTTGATACCTGCACCTGCCATCCACATGCTAAAAGCTGAAGGATTATGGTCGCGACCATCTGTACCTTGGGCAAAGGGAGTTCTCCCAAATTCACCCGTCCATACTACAAGGGTTTCTTCCAAAAGTCCACGGGACTTCAGGTCTTTGAGAAGTCCGGCAATGGGTTGGTCTACGGCATGCGCATTTCGCTCATGTCCATCCTTTAAGTTATTATGTTGGTCCCATCTATCTGCCTTTACTTTGGGACATGTAAGCTCAATGAACCGGACTCCACGCTCAACTAATCTTCGAGCCAATAAACACTGTGCTCCATAGCCTCTAGTATGTGGGTCGTCGGAATCCATTCCGTACAATTTTCTTGTTGCAGGGGACTCCTCTGAAAATTCGGTCAGTTCAGGTATGGAAGATTGCATGTTATAAGCCAGCTCGTAATTGGAGATGGCGGACTCAACGGCATCAACTTCGCCCATTTTTCCAAGAAAGGTATCATCCAACCGTTTGATAAATTGTAGTTTTTCTTCCTGTAGATTTTGAATGGCTTCCTTAGGTCTAATGTTGGCTACGGGTTCGGCCCCAGCCCTTAAAATGGAAGCCTGGTAAGAAGCTGGTAAAAACCCGTTTTTGAAATTGTCCAACCCGCCAGGAGGAATCAATCCACCGTCCAAAACTACATAACCGGGAATATTTTTGTTTTCGCTACCCAAACCGTAGGTCATCCATGATCCCATACTCGGTCTACCCTGTATACCACTACCCGTATGCAGGAAATAATTGGCATTCGTATGCTCCGGGAAGTTGGAAACCATAGACCGTATTAAAGCAATGTCATCAACACAGGTGGCAATATGGGGAAATAGCTCACTAACTGGCATGCCGCATTCTCCATACTGTTTAAATTCCCAGGGACTTTTTAAAATCTTACCTACATTGTCGAATTGCGTGGCATCTACTTTAAATTTCTTTTTAGGGTCTTCGCCATTTTCCTTAGTCAACCTAGGTTTTGGGTCAAAGGAATCTACCTGTGAAACACCGCCATCCATGTAAAGGAAAATCACATTTTTAGCTTTGGGCATATAGTGTGGCCCTAAATATAGTGATGAATCAGAAGCAATGTTTTTTGGCCTGGAACAACCAAAAGGTAGAACCCCGAACATACTCATAAAGGCCAGAGAACCGAAACCTCCTTTGCATATGCCCAACATTTCACGCCGCGAAAGGGGTCTTTGCATAAAATTGTGATACTTGCTCATTAGATGAGATATAAAAATTCCTTTAAGTTAAAAATACTATGGCAATATTCTTTCCAAATCATTAATTCTTCATCCATTTCCGTTTCTTGTTGATGCTCTATGTTTTTGAACATTTCTATAAATTCAGTGGCCTTACCCAATTCGTCGGTAGTGGGCTTTCGGGAAAAAGCCCTTACATAAATCCATTCAATCCTATCTTCAAAAGACAATTCACCTTGGGCGAGTAATTTTTGTGCCATAATCTCCGCCTGTTTGGCCACAAACGGATTGTTCATTATGATCAAGGATTGCGAGGGCACATTTGTAACATCCCTTTTTCCAAAAGTGCTGAAGGGTATTGGACGATCAAAAGTGGTCATCATAGGCTCCAAAAAATTACGGCGCACCTCTAAATAAATACTTCGCCTATTATCGCCATTCAGGGGTCCTGATTTTGAGGGTCGCCCGCGTCCTTGCATAAAATCTGTAAGATAGGTGGCAACAGGTGGTCCGTATAAGGTGGAATCTAGACTTTCAGAGGTTGCCAAAAGTCCATCTCGAAAAGCCTCTGCTTCCAATCGTCTAACAGGAAAGGAGGCTAAATACAGATTGTCGGCATCTTTCTGAATGTTTTCATTATCCCTTAACGTACTTCTCTTAAAAGTTTCAGATAGGACAATATGTTTAATCAACCTTTTGATCGACCACCCTTCTGTTTTGAATTTTACGGCCAAATGGTCTAATAACTCTGGATGTGAGGGAAGTTTTCCCTGTAATCCGAAATTATCTACAGTTTCAACTATTCCCTTACCGAAAAGATAATGCCAAATGCGGTTTACCATTACTCTTGCGGTAAGTGGGTTATCATTATCCAAGATTGCATCTGCCAACTCCAGGCGGCCACTTCCCTGTGATTTAAAGGGAACTTTCCCCAATGGCAATGCCGATAAAAACCCTCTGGGAATACTATCTTCTGAAGGTTCTTGATGATTTCCTCTGTTGAATATGGGGCTATTGACGCCAAAACCGTCTGATACGCCATAAATAAAGGAATTGCTCTTTAACTTAAGGGCTAGTTTGTTTATGCTGTCAACAATGGGCCTAAGTTCTGGAAATTGCAATGGCAGGCGCCTTTGTTGTATCAAATTGTTAAACTCTTTTACTTGATTTGATGAAATATCCAAAGTCGCCAAATTCATTTTATTAGTTATGGACTCTTCCTTTTTCTTAATCTCGGAAGGCCACTCTGTATCATAGGATATCGCATATTTTGCCTCTACATAAGCATCTTTTGGAAGCTCATAACTATGGGAGGTATAACCCCCGGGTAGTATTTCAATAAACGCCTTATGTCCCTGCCAAGGTGCCACATTAAAGACATGGTTTTTCCATTTCGACTCGTTTATTTTTTGGCTCAAATTTCCATAAATTGGATTCTGTATTAATTGAAAATTATCTATGATTATGCGGATGGTGCTTTTTGCGCCCCGGGCCCTGACCCCAATAAAATCGGAATCCAACACAAAATTCGGTGATCTTAGAACCCCAAAAATCCCGGTGTCATAAAATTTACTCGAAACCCTTCCTTCATCCAAGGCTTCCAATTCACCTGAAGTTCCTTGGATCAACGGATTACCTAAGGTGGTCTGCTCGCTAAAAGCCAAACCATCACTTTTCCATCCATCTAAACCCGTATTGCCAAAATCGCCCAATACTTTATAGGGTGTATTTTGTGTTGCAGATGCCTTTATTGATAGGTTTTCATCCTTTGCCAAAAGCTTTTCCATGATAAGGTCTTCACCTTCCCACTTTTCGGCAACTGTCTTTCGGATATATTTCTTGAGATCCTGTATCTCTTGATACGTATTTTCCTTTAAGTAGGAGTGATCCACTGATAAGGGCGAGAAACGAGTACTCTGTATTACACCATAAAGTGAATAATAATCAGCGGTCAATATAGGGTCAAATTTATGGTCATGACACCTTGCACAAGACACGGTCAGCCCCTGAAAGGTTTTGCTTGTAACGTCTATTATATTGTCAATTCTGTCGGCCTCGTCTTTTTGTACATCTACCGGGCTATGCGTACCCTCACCCATGGCGTAAAACGCAGTTCCTAGATGAGACTCCAATGTACCTGTTTTACTATTGTAGCGAGGCAGATCTAACAGGTCTCCCGCCAAATGCTCCTTTACCAGCTGGTTATACGGAATATCATCATTAAAGGCCCTAATAAGGTAATCACGATATTTCCAGGCACCTGTTATCTCATAGTCGAACTCATGCCCTTTTGTCTCTGCATACCGAATTAGATCCATCCAATGTCTAGCCCAACGTTCCCCATATGCCTGGGAATTTAAATATTGATCAACTAGATTCTTATAGGCGTTTTCAGAAGTATCGGCCATAAAATTTTGTATGTCAATAGGGGATGGGGGCAAGCCGGTCAAGATATACGATAATCTGCGGATCAGAGCATTCTTATTTGCCAAAGGGGACTTTGCCAATCCCTTTTCTTCTAAACGTGCATCGATAAAGGTATCAACACTTAAGGCTGTTGCATTAGAGTCCGATATCTCTGGTTTAAGAAAGGCCCAATGGTCTTTCCATTCGGCACCTTGGTCTATCCATTTTTCTAAAAGGGCCTTTTCTCGTTCACTCAATTTGTGATTGGTTTCTGGAGGAGGCATTATTTGGTCATCGTCTTTGTGATTAATACGATGTACAAGTTGGCTTTTTGATGGTTTTCCCGGGACAATTGCATAGCCACCATCTTTAAGTTCGGCGGTAGCGCCTTCAAAAATGTCCAATCTTAATTCAGCTTTTCTGCCACTGGGATCAGGTCCATGGCATAGATAACAGTTTTGCACCAAAATAGGGCGAACGTGAAAATTGAAATCAACCGTATCGGGTAAAGGTTCTAAGAATTGTTGGGGACCACCACAGGAACACAAAACTACAAGCAAACAAATAAAGACACTAACTTTTCTAAAGCCAAAAAACGTCATTCAATTTTGGATTGGATTTCCCCAAATATAAGTAATATAGGGAAAGTGAAACGCAATGATTATCATAAAACTCTAGGGTACCCAGCAGTCATCATAATTGTTCTGTGAACTGTTATTTCCTAATTTGGATTTCTTCGCATCCAAATTTCATACATGGGTTCCCCTTTACTATTATTGCCAGTATGATGCCAATCATTTTCTTTAATCTCAAAATCGAATTTAAGTTTTGCACCGACTCGGGAGTTGTCTCGTGAGAAATATTCAATGTTCTCTTGGTAAACACCTTGGTCAGAGGTAAATGAACCGCCCCCAGTCCCGGAAAATCTCATGGTCTCTATGTTGTAGGCAATCCACTGAAATCTCCCCTTTTGAAGAAATTTAAGTGTTTTTCTGGGTTTACTATCTCCTCGTCGTTCTTGTCCTTTATCGGGCCCTCTTGTCCCAAAAAGCCACTGGCCATCCAGTCCTTGCATTTTAGTCACTGAAGGGTATACCGAAATTTCCTCTCCAGAATTAAGAATCAATTCTTCTCCATTCATTTCAAACTGATACTTCGATTGGGTGATGGAATCTTTTTCGTAATTCGAATTAAATTCCAACTGTACTTCAATGAAGCCATTGTTTACTTTGTAGAAGCCGCCCACGGTACTGATGAATTCATTGGGGTTTTCCTTGTAAATGGAGTGCACAAAATAGGTGTCGTCAATTTTTATTTCATGAATTGGGTTTCCATCTTCACCTTCCTTAGAAAGGTAGGCATTTGGCTCGATTTGCGAATAAATAGCATGTGTTCCAATTAAAAACACAGCCAAAAAAAAATATCTGAATCTTAAAGAATGTTTCATAGGAGTTGTTTTAGGCTCTAATTTAATAAATAGCCTAAATTTATACTGATTAATATCTCAGTATTTTACTTTAGGAATTATTTTGATCAGGGATGATTTGAAAAGAAAGATAGTTGATTTTAAAAAGTTGAAACCAGAAGAGCTTAAGCTTTGGGTTGAAAAATATCCTGACAGCTATGGCGACCGGGATATAATTTCTTTCAAAAATGCTCATGGAGATAGGATTGATGCCGTTGAAGTAGTACTATCTGGGAACACCAATATTTAATCAAAATAAACACTAAACTTGAAGTCACCATGGCAATTATGACGAAAAGGACAATGTAGGTTTTAAAGATGACGATGCAAATGCCATCCTTGATTTAAAGATTGAAGAGGAAGATTAGACTTTGATGTTCTTTAACATCACTTGCGTAGTCTTTTCCAAATCAAATTCAGGTTGCCAGTTCCAATCATGCTGTGCCTTTGAATCATCTATGCTACTAGGCCACGAGTCTGCGATGTCCTGCCTAAAATCCGGCAGATAATCTATCTTAAAATCGGGTATGGTTTTTTGTATACTAAGAGCAATTTCCTTAGGGGTAAAACTCATCGCTGCCAAGTTATATGAAGAACGTATTTCGATAGCATCACCGTCATGTTCCATAAGCGACATTGTTGCCCTTATGGCGTCATCCATAAACATCATAGGAAGTTTGGTTTCCTCTTTCAAAAAGCAGGTATATGACTTATCAGAAAGCGCTTTGCGATAAATTTCAACGGCATAGTCCGTGGTGCCTCCTCCTGGCATCGTTTTCCAACTTATAAGTCCCGGATATCTGACACTTCTAACATCGACATCATATTTGCTATGGTAATAACTGCACCAGCGTTCCCCAGATTGTTTGCTTATGCCGTAGACCGTTTTAGGCTCCATTATGGTATTTTGTGGAGTATTGACATCAGGGGTGTTTGGACCAAAAACCGCTATGCTTGAAGGCCAAAAAACCGTGTCTATCTTCTTTTCCTTGGCAAGGTTCAAAACGTTGAAAAGCGAACTCATATTCAAATTCCAGGCACGCATGGGAAACTTTTCTGCTGTTGCACTTAACATTGCCGCCATTAAATATACCTCACTGATTT
>JAGLKG010000289.1 GCA_023141835.1 Maribacter sp.
TAAGACCGAGCAATCCTCCCACAGCGTATGCCTTTCCATTGATTGAAACTTCGGCTTCAGGTTTTATGCTCCGTAACATAGATTCGCCTGTTGTGATATTCTTGAATTCGACCGTCGCCGCGTTTGGGGCAATTCGAATGGTACGATTTACAAGACCGTTATCTAAAACGATGTCTTTTCCTTTTTCAATTACTTCTGCGGTAAAACTATCGTTATCCAATAACCAGTCTCTCGAGGTCTCTGCATTTTGAGCAAAACAAAATGTACTCGCTGTAAGCAGTACTATGAATACGTTCAATTTTAGCATGTTTTCTGTCAATTTTAGCTTTAAATTCAAAGTTAGGGTTCTCATATTTTGTCGGCCGCGGTAATGTTGAAATCTTTTAGATTAATCTAGAGACTTATAATTTCTTGTTCTCGGTCATTTGTATTAATGACAAAGGGTACTCTACCTGTTCCCCAGTTTTCTTATCAATAGGCATTTGTGCCTTTACCTCTTTAAGATAAAGCGTCAGAACAGCAGCCAAATCCCTTGCCTTTTCAGAGTTTTCAGATACTAGGTTTTTGGTCTCCCCTATATCTAGTTTTAGATTATACAATTCCATGCTTCTGTCGGCATGGAAATATATAAACTTCCAGTCCCCTTTTCGTACTGCACTAGATGCTCCAATACCAGGACCATCGGGTCCCCATTCATTAGGGTAGTGCCAAAACAATGGTCGCTCTTCCATCGCCTCGCTTACCTTCTCTTCCATAAAAACAGGAACGAAACTTTTACCATCAACGGTCTGTACCGTTTCAACCGTTTCAATCTCGGCCATTTCTAGTATGGTTGGATAAAAATCCTCTATAATGACTTTTTTATCGGATATGGTATTGGGAACGGCCTTTCCTGGCCATTTCACCAACATCGGCTCTCGAATCCCTCCTTCATAGACAGAGCCTTTTCCGCTGGCCAATGGTTTGTTATGCATGTGTTTTTCACCTCCTCTTGCTACAGCACTTAGACCTCCATTGTCGGACATAAAGAGGATAATGGTATTCTCTGCTATTTTTTTCTCTTCGAGATAATCCATTATATCACCCAAACTTTTGTCCATACCTTCGACCATTGAGGCGTATTTTGCCTCGGTGGAATCCATTTCTTTTTCAAAATATTTTTTCACAAAACGGTCATCGGGCATAATTGGGGTATGCACTGCATAGTGCGCCATATAGAGGAAAAAAGGTTGTTGATTGGCTACTACCGAGTCCAAAGATGTTAGAGCCTCTTGGGTTATAGCTTCTGTCAAATGCACGTTTTTCCCATGATATTTTTCCATTCCCGGAACGGCCCAAACTTCTTTCCCTTCTTTTCCATTACCATAGTTATCCTCTCCTAAATAACTTGCCGGCGCTCCTGCCGCATGTCCGGCAATGTTCACATCAAATCCTAAATTCAAGGGGTTTTCGCCTGGGGTACCAATAGCTCCAAAATGTGCCTTCCCCGAGTGTACAGTATAATATCCGGCATCATTCAAGACCTGGGCCAGGGGTGTTGCATATACCGCCTTGGGATCTCCGGGAACAGCGCTCATGCCATTTACATTCCACATCGGAAACTCAAGAGTGGGATGGTTTTTTTCCATGGGCTGAATACTGTCCTTTCTCAAGGTCCAATTCGTAACCCGGTGTCGAGCGGCGTTCATTCCGGTCATTAAACTTACCCGTGTTGGCGAACATACGGCTGTCGCATAAGCCTGTGTGAATTTAACCCCATCAGATGCCAAACGTTCCATGTTCGGTGTTTGATAGATTTCATTGAAAGGTGTTTTTTTATCCCAAAACGGCACTGAGGTATCTTGCCAC
This sequence comes from Maribacter sp., assembly GCA_023141835.1. Taxonomy (GTDB): domain Bacteria; phylum Bacteroidota; class Bacteroidia; order Flavobacteriales; family Flavobacteriaceae; genus Maribacter_A. The sequence continues at coordinate 1,849 of JAGLKG010000289.1, forward strand.
CCCATATCGTCGACAAAAAATAAAACAATGTTTGGCGGCGGCTCCGGTAATTCTTCGGATTCACAAGCTCCCAAAGTGATAACAGCAAAAAGTAGTAGTATTAGTCTATAGTCTATCATTTTCAAATATTTTCAAAATTGGGTTGACCCTCCCAATATCTCGTGGTTTTACTTCACAAGATTACCATCTAATTTTATTTTTTTTCCTTTAGATAAAGCCACTTCGACTTCAAGGATGTCATATTTCAGCTTTACGGTTTTGTCTTCTTTGGCCATTAATTCTAAACGCGCAAGTTTACCATTCTCCCATTCTATGTCCACTTCAATGTTTCCCCTAGCCTTTAAACCTTTGATACTACCATTGCTCCAGTTTTCTGGAAGAGCGGGTAGGATTCTAATGAAACTTTCATGCGATTGCAACAATAATTCGGCCACACCCGCGGTATAACCAAAATTACCATCAATTTGAAACGGTGGGTGTTCATCGAATAAATTATCGGCAATGGAAATTTGCAAGAACTTACGAATATTCTCTTCCGCAGACTTGGCATCTAACAACCGGGCATTCATATTTATCATCCATGCCCTACTCCACCCTGTACCAGCACCCCCGTGTTGCAAGCGATAGTCAATTGTTTTTTGAGCAGCAGAAAAGGCAGCCTTATTGGCTTGGGTTATTTCATCCCCGGGGTGTAAGGCATACAGATGGGACATATGTCTATGTCCTTTCTCTGGCTCTTCATAGGGTTCATTCCATTCCAATAACCTTCCATCTTCACCTACAACAATACCAGGAAAGAGCTTATCCCTCTTGCTACGTACTTCATGGGTGAACTCATCTTTTATGTTTAAAATCCCAGCAGCTTCAAGGACATTGTCAAAAACTTCGGCAATTATCTGATGCCCCATGGCGCTACCAAACGATACCGCAGCTGATTTGCCATCTTTAGTAAGATATGAGTTTTCAGGAGATGTTTCAGGGGCTGATACCCAAGCACCACTTTGTTCATCCCAAACCAACCAGTCCAAATAAAATTCAGCAATGGACTTTAGGATTGGATAGGCCCTCTCTCTTAAAAAATCTTTGTTCTGTGTAAACCTAAAATGTTCCCAATAGTGCTGTGCACACCAACCCCCACCATGAATCCATGAGCCCCAATAGGCCCTTTCGGCACGCATGAAGGGTGGTGCCCATAAATCTGAAGCGTGATGTGCCATGGTTCCTCTTTCAATACCATATTGATGTTTTGCGGT
>JAGLKG010000029.1 GCA_023141835.1 Maribacter sp.
GACAAAGTCTGAAAATGAAGTTTCCGAATGGCATTTTACGCACTGACCTTCTATTTGGTTATTATGTGGATCATCATGGCAAGAGATACAATCGTTGAAATCCAAGTCCGTGAACTCTTGAAATTCCTTTCCGTTCCTTGTCGTTATCTGATGGCATTCCAAACAATCAACAGATATATGTTCGCCATTCAATTTAAAATCTGCCTTATCATGATCAAATCCTGGAGCTGGTCTGAATTCTTCCATATCGTGGCAGTCGATACAGGTATTGGCCAAGGTATTTTGGTGATAATCATCATGACAGGAAAGACAGGTTTCATCCAGCCCAAGAAAAGTGTTTTTCCTCTTTTTAATTTCAGCGTCTGCTATGTTTTCTGAGACATGACATTCCCTACAATCTATTATCTCGTGTTTTCCTTCGAGCTCATATCCAGTGAGATTGTGGTCAAAAGCGTCCTGGTCAAAACGAACCATGTCGAACTTACGACCATGATGATCGCTATGGCATTCAAAACAATCTTTATTGATAATGTCCGAATCGGCATGATACCCTTGTTTTTTATTGATCAGGGATTGAATTTCTGTATGGCATTCCAGACATTTTTTATCGGATACTTTATCGCCCAAGTCGTGGCATAGGACACAATTGCTCATGCCCTCTAACTCTGCATGGGCATTGGTCAGGTCGCCAGGAGATATTTGGCCATGGGAAAAGTTTAAGACCAGAAATAATATGAATGATATGTGTTTTATATCAAGGGTCAAACCATTATCAATGTTTTTTCATTATATGCCCGTGTCGCTTGGTAATTTCAATGCCCACATTTTGCAAAAAACTGGTTGGTAGCTCACCACCAGCAAAAATATAGACTTGGTCATTTTCAATTTCAATCTCCCCTGACCCGGTTTTTAAAAGAATGCTTTTCGCATTAATAGATACCAAATTAGAATTATATACGACATCAATGGAGTTATCAGCTATCGCATCCTCAATTTTCTCTCTGTTTTTGGGTTTTAACCTCGAAAATTTATCCTTTCTATAGGAAAGGATGACTTTATTTTCATCTTTTAACAATAAAGCGGATTCAATGGAAGAATCTCCACCTCCCACAACAATGATTTTTTTATTGGATATTCTTTCAGATTCCAATAACCGATACGCTACTTTTTGAGTGTCTTCACCCGGAACCCCTAATTTTCTAGGCGTTCCTCTGCGTCCTATGCATAAAAGTACTTGATTGCAAATGTATTCCTGACCAGTATTCGTTATAATTTTAAAGGAATCGCCCCCAACAGGTAGAATGCCCTCTACTTTGGTGTGTTCGATAATTTCCAAATCGTGTTCTGCAATTATCTTTTTCCACAATTGTAATAATTCATCTTTTGAAGTATCATATAATTTTGCCTTTCCGTAAAGTGGAAGATCCATTGGGGCCGTCATGACGATTTTCGCCCTTGGAAAAGTATAGACCGTACCTCCTAAGGAGTCCTGTTCCAAGGTAATGGCCGATAATCCAATTTCCTTGGCGGCCAAAGTGGCAGAAATTCCAGCAGGCCCTGCTCCGATAATGACTACATCCAGTACATTTTCTTTAGATGGTTTTATATTTTCGGCAATGCTTTTCATGGCCTGATACCCTTGCTCTACACTATTTTTTATTAAGCCCATACCGCCCAATTCTCCTGCAATGTACATGCCTTTAATGTTGGTTTCATAGGCTTCACTGACATGCGGAAGGTCAATCCCTCTTTTTTCAGTTCCTATTCTTAGTGATATGGCTTCAACGGGGCAAGCATGGAAACAGGCTCCATGACCAATGCAGTTTGACGTGTTAATGACAGTGGCTATACCATTTTCAATGCCCAAAATATCTTTTTCGGGACAGGCGGTAATACACGCACCACTTCCTATGCAAGCGTTTAAGTCTATATAAGGGTATAATGAAACCGGTTCGAAAAGACCTTCTTCTTTGGCCATAGCAACCTTTTTGACCGTTTCTATGGTCTTCTTGTTCTTTCTTCTTAGATAGAAGAATATCGTCATAGCACATAGTAGAAATGCCGTTCCGTAGACAATCAGTTCCTCCAATAAAACTTCGTCCATCAGATAGTGATTTAGGTTGTGTAATGTAAACAACTGAAATAGGGATAACCCTACCTTTTTAAAATATCCATGAGTAGCCGAATGTCAATGTTACCCCAATATGAATAATCACAATGACCAACATAATAAGGGCAAAAGGCATATGGGCAACATGCCAATATTTAAACAGCTTTTGCATGGTTTGTAACCTTGCTATCTTTTTGGATAGGGATATCTCATTTTTAACCATTTTAAGAATGGCAATTCTATTCGATTTTGGCAAATCTTTTCGATTGAGGACTTTTTTTAAGTACCCTAGTTTTTTGTCGTTCTCAATAATATTTTTTTCGCTCATCAAATTGGAAACAATATCAAGGGTATTGGTTTTAAGCTGAAATTTTTGATGGAGTACCACAGCTAGATCGGTTTTCATATTTTTTAGTTCATTGATGGTCATTTGCCTACCTTCAATTGTCTTAGGTATCTGATTGTAGATGAACCTGCCTGCCACACCACTCAACACAACGGCCACCATACTCCAGAAGGCAATAGAAACAATGCCGCCGAATTTAAATGCAGTATGAAAAAGAATCAAAATAGGACCCAGTGTGCATAGGAAAATATGGAATTCCAATAAATACTTCAATCGAATGTATTTGGCCAAAAAATTATAGCGCTTTCTAGCGATATAGATGGTTACCCCAAATAAAATCATTAAGGTTCCCATTATGCCTAAACCTTGGCCGTAGATACCACTTGATTTAAACCAGTTATGTCTTGGATGGTAAAAACGTTCTTCCAAAGTGGTGCCATAGTAGGTATACCCCGTGTAGATTAGATATAGGGTGGCAATCACCGTAATGGTAACCATAGTAGTGATGTAGGTTATGTGCAAGGACCTTTTCAATACTATCCTAACTAATTAATACTGAAAATGTTGTTCAAATAAACCTTGAATTTCAAGAAATTTTACTCAATCAACTAGATTTTAAACTGATCCGGATGCGGATGCTCCCACGGTGCCCTATAAGGTCGTTGTAGCAAAGCAGTGGCTTCGGGGTCATTGGCAATAATCAGTTTTGAAGAATCATAAATAAGAGGCCTATCAACTTCCATGGCCATATTGGCCAAAATACAACTCGCCGTTGAAATATGCCCCTGTTCAACATCGGCAATAGGCAAAGTACCTTTGTCAATCGCAGCAAGGAAATCCAACATATGCAATCTGGTCGCTGGAGCTGCATTCAGTTCAATATCTTTTTCGGTTACATCCTCAGGGTATTTTTCCTTTTCATAAAGCACATCAAAGTGTATGGGTTCCCCTTCTCCATGTGGAACAAAATCAGCCTGCATGGTGCTACCGGACAAGGTTCCTTTTTCGCCAAACAATTTGAAGGACCACGGATATTCTGGATCGGCCGGTGTTCCCCATGATCGGTGCTGCCAAACACAATTAAGGTCCTCATACTCAAATACGGCAGTCTGTGTATCCGCTATATTGGATTTGCCCTCTTTCTGTACATAGATACCCCCCGTAGAAGTGATACGCTCCGGCCATCCAAGATCCAACATCCAGCGTACGGTGTCGAACATGTGAACACACATGTCTCCCATAATTCCGTTGCCATATTCCATAAAGGTCCTCCACCATCTTTTGTGGGGCAGACCATCATAAGGACGAAGAGGCGCAGGCCCTGTCCACATGTCATAATCCAAATATTCCGGTACAGCTTGCAAGGGTGGGTTTCCATTGGCACGCATATGGAAATAACAGCACATTTCTACATGTGATATTTTTCCCAAAAGACCAGCGTCTACCACTCTTTTTTTCGCATCAATAAGGTGCGGTGTACTTTTGCGTTGCGTTCCTATTTGAACGGTACGGTTATATTTTCTGGCAGCGGCCACTAATGCCTCACCTTCCATAACGTCAACGCTAATTGGTTTTTGTAGATATACATTGGCTCCCGATTTCATTGCCTCGATACCTTGTAAGGCATGCCAATGGTCGGGACTTCCTATGAGTACAATATCCAAGTCCTTTTCTGCGAGCATCTTTCGATAATCAGAATACAGTCTCGGTTTTTTACCTGAACGTTGTCTTTGACTTACCAGTTCTGCGGCTTCGGCCAATAATCGTTGGTCTACTTCGCATATCGACACTACATTGACATTGGCAACTTGAATAAGTCGAAAAAGATCACTTTTGCCATACCATCCCGCACCAATCAGTCCGACTCGAATAGGTTTTTCGGAATTCATCAATTCAATACCATAGGCTCCAAAGGATGAGAGTACCATCGAAGCAGTAGCCCCTTTAATAAAATTTCGCCGGTTGATGTAGAAGGTTTTGGATGCCATTTTTGTATTTTTTGGTGGTTCTATGGTTTTAAAGATATTGAAAACTGTTTAATTAACCTTAATTAATCCTGTACAAATCAAATTTCTGTTTCTGTGTATGTTTCAAAACAGACAACACCTCTAGCGGTAAGAAACAAGAGGTGTTGAAGCTAACAAATAAACTAACTAATTTACTATACTATGGTCCATTCCCATCCAATTTTGATGCCAGTGGGTATGGCTTTTTTACATATCATCCTAGTACTTCGGGTAATTGATCCGCACTACGTTTTCTTATGTATTGATATTATTTTTTGATAGTAGAATCTTTGGTGATCCTTCTTCTATCTTTTGCAATTGGCAATACAATAATGAACTTTTGTTAGTGTTTATATCGACTCGAAAGTTGGAAAAATTCAAAGAATAAGTTGGTTTTGATACATAATCAAAATTTTCTGTACCAATCTTATCAAAAGAATCAGTTAAAATTAAAAAAAATACTATTATTGTGCTGATAGTATTTTATCATACCTTCATTATATAAATACAAAAAGAAGTATATTTTTTGTGGACATTTTAAAAAAAATTTATCGTGAAATACTGCCTTTGTCTTCCGAAGACTGTTTTTTGGTAGAAGATAGGACCAAGGATTTATTTGACTATCCTATACATTACCATTCAGAAATGGAGATTAACTTTATTTTAAGGGGTGAGGGGGTTAGAAGAATTGTTGGTGACAGCATGGAGCCAATATCCAATATTGAGTTGGTGTTGGTCGGCCCCAATTTGTATCATGTTTGGGAACAACATGAATGTACAAACAAAAAAATTCGCGAAGTTACCATTCAATTTCATCAAGACCTATTTGATGAGACTTTTCTTAATAGAGGTATAATGAAACCAATAAAGGACATGTTCGACAGGTCTGTGCACGGGGTCTTATTCTCTGAGGAAGTTTCAACAGCATTAAAGCCAAGACTCTTGAAAGTGTCTAAAATGCAAGGGATGGATTATTTTATGGAGCTTTTTTCTATTCTCTATGATTTGGCCATTTCTAGGAACCAACGGTTATTGTCTACCTTGACCGTACAACCAAAGGCCTATGAAAGTAGTGCCAAAATCCAAGTTCTTTATGATTTTGTTCAACAAAACTATGCCAAGAAGATAACCCTGACCGAGGCTGCTGCTTTGGTCAATATGAGTAATGTATCCTTTAATCGGTTTATTAAAAAGAGAACAGGTAAGACCTTTATTGATTATCTCAATGAAGTGAGAATAGGTTACGCTTCAAAATTTTTGATTGAAAAAGATTTGGGTATTTCTGAAATTGCATTTTTGTGTGGGTTTAATAGTATAGCGAATTTCAATAGGGTATTCAAGAAAAATAAGCATCGGACACCCACAGAATATAGACTGGATTTTTCAGGCATTAAAAGGGTATTGTGATTAAAAAATAGGGTATGGGCATGAATTAGGAATTCGATGACCATTGTAGCATTGTAAATTCTATTTTTTAAACAAGAAAGTTCTTATTATATTTCAATTTTTTATCAAAATGTTAGCTATATTACTAAAAATATCCATTTTAAAATATATAATTATAAATTGTAGCAATAACGAATCATAGACTATGCAAATAAAGGAATCATCCGAAATTTATGACGTCATCATTGTAGGCTCCGGAGCTGGTGGTGGTATGGCAACCAAACAGCTTGCTGATGCAGGCCTAAATGTTGCAGTGGTTGAAGCAGGACCGTATTTTGACCCAGCCGACCCGGTAACGCAAACGCAATTGAAATGGGCTTATGAATCTCCGCGCAGAGGAGCAGGTACTGATCGGGCTTTTGGAGAATGGGATATGTCTTGGGGTGACTGGGAAGTTGACGGAGAGCCATATACTCAAGAAGAAGGATCGAATTTTCGATGGTGGCGGGCTAGAATGCTAGGTGGAAGAACAAACCACTGGGGCCGTATTTCGTTGCGATTCGGGCCCAAAGATTTCAAAGGAAAAACCAGAGATGGTCATGGAGATGATTGGCCGATTGGGTACGATGATGTGAAACCCTATTACGATAAGTTGGATAAATTAATTGGTGTTTATGGATCCAACGAAGGTCGAGAAAATGATCCTGACGGATTTTTTCTACCTCCACCAAAACCAAGGCTACATGAATTGTTTTATATTAATGGAGCAAAGAAATCTAATATTCCGGTAATTCCAAGTAGACTCTCCATATTAACCAAAAAAATAAATAACGAACGTGGTGTTTGTTTTTATTGTAGGCAATGTTCGCGTTCATGTTCGGTGTATGCAGATTTCTCCGCAGGAAGTTGTTTGATATTTCCGGCACAAAAAAGTGGTGGTAAAGTAAAGATTTTTGTGAATTCGATGGTTCGTGAAGTGACTACCAATGCGGAAGGGAAAGCAACGGGAGTTTCTTATATAAGCAAAGACGATAGAAAAGAATATAAACTGAAGGCAAAAGTTGTGGTGTTAGCTGCATCTGCTTGTAGTTCAGCACGTATTCTTTTAAATTCGAAAAGTAAACAACACCCAAACGGATTAGGAAATAGCAGTAATATTGTTGGTAAGTATTTACATGATTCTACGGGTGCTGACAGAGCGGGATTTGTTCCTAGTTTAATGAATCGCAAAGTGTCATACAATGAAGATGGTACTGGGGGCATGCATGTATATTCACCTTGGTGGGGAGATAATTCTAAATTAGATTTTCCACGAGGATATCATATTGAAATAGGCGGAGGTATGGGTAATCCGAATTATGGGTTTGGTTTGAATCCAAATGAATTCAACAAGTTCTTCGGTGTTAAAGTTGGAGGTTATGGTGATACCTTACGAGATGATGTTAAAAAATATTATGGCTCTATAGTCGGTATGGCAGGTAGAGGTGAAAGTATTGCTAGAAAAGAAAATTATTGTGAAATTGATCCAACGACGGTAGATCAATTCGGTATTCCTGTGTTAAAATTTAATTATCAATGGTCTGATTTCGAGAGAAACCAAGCCAAGCACATGCGTGATACCTTTGAAGAGATTATACACAATATGGGCGGTATTCCACTTGGTGAAAAAAAGGGTAAAGATAAAGATTACGGTTTGCATACACCTGGTGCAATTATTCATGAAGTGGGTACTACACGAATGGGCGATGACGCAAAAACGTCTGTCACGAATAAGTTTCAGCAGCTGCATGATGTAGACAATGTTTTTATTGTAGATGCAGGTGTTTTTGTTTCTCAAGCAGATAAGAATTGTACCTGGACGATTATGGCGCTTTCTTGGAGAGCTTCCGATTATATTATTGAACAACTTAAAGCACAGAATATTTAAGCTATGGATAGAAGAAAAAGTTTGCAGACCTTAATTCTTGGGGGAGCGGCAGCCGGTACTGGTATCGTATTCAACTCCTGCAAGACAGAAAATGGTGAAACTATTGACGAAGCCATTGCGCAAAGTAGTGAGAAGTATTTTGGACGTATACCGAAGGAATTGGAACGTATCGAAAAGTTGAATGCAGAACAATTATTCAACGAGCATGAGATGGAAACCATTGCCGCGCTAAGTGTGGTCATTCTTCCACCGAAAGAACCGCATGGAGGACCTATCGAAGCAGGTGTTCCCGAACTTGTTGAGTTCATGGGGAAAGATATTCCCTCTATGGCACCAACACTTTTAGGTGGTTTAATGTGGTTAGATCATAAAAGCAATACGGAATTTGGAACGGAATTCAAGTCTGCAACCTTGGAGCAGAAAAAGCAAATCTGCGATGAAATTTGTTGGCATGATATAGAGGTCTCTCTAGATGAACAACCTTTGGAAATCCAGTTTTTCTATATGATGCGTGGCCTTACGGTTACTGGGTATTACACATCGAAAGTTGGCATTGCCGATTTGGGTTATAAAGGAAACATGCCCAATGTGTGGGATGGGGTTCCTCAAGATGTCCTTGATCAACATGGTGTTGCTTATGACCCCGAATGGATTGCAAAGTGTATTGACCAAAGCACTCGTGCTACAATAGCAACTTGGGACGAAAATGGCAATCTGTTAACCTAAAATAAATTAAAAAACATATCAAAAATGAAAACATTCAATAAGGTAGTAATCGCAATGGCTGTGTTGATGGTAACACAAATCAATATAGACCAACTTTACGCTCAAGAATTTGGAATACAATTGTACAGTCTTCGCAATCAGTTTAAAGAGGACGTATCGGGTTCTTTAAAGACTATTAGTGACTGGGGCTTGACCAATTTGGAAGGAGGAGGCACCTACGGTCTTTCGTTTGAAGAATTCGACGGTTTGTTGAACCAATACAAGTTAGACGTGGTCAGTGTCGGGGCAGGTTATGAAGAGCTAAGGGATAACCCCGAAAAAGCGCTTGAAAACGCCAAGCAATTTGGTGCCAAATATGTAATGTGTGCATGGATTCCACACGAAGGAAACACCTTTGGAATTAAGGAAACCAAAGAAGCTACTGACGTATTCAATAAAGCAGGTAAATTACTAAAAGATTCAGGTATTACCCTGGCGTATCATGCCCATGGTTATGAATTCAGGCCTTATGAAAATGGAACTTTATTTGATTATATGGCCAAAAATGCCAATCATTTTGCCTTTGAAATGGATGTGTACTGGGTTCAACATGGAGGGGCCGACCCCATGACCTTGCTGAATAAATATCCTGATAAGTTCGTCTTATTCCATTTAAAGGACATGGAAATGGGAGTGAAGGGAAATAACACGGGCCATGAAGATGTAGAGACCAATGTAGTTTTAGGGACTGGACAAGTAGACATCAAAGGAATTGTAAAAAGAGGCAAGGAGTTAGGAGTGGAATATATGTTTATCGAAGATGAATGTTCTAGAGTAGTTGAACAAGTACCACAAAGCTTGGAATTTATCAATGGCATAAAATGATCTGCTGGCGCCGGTTATCCTTTTATACGGGGATTGTTGTTTTGATTTTAGGCATAGGAAGTTGCCATGAAAACATTAATGAAGAACCCTCTTCAGATTTACCCAACATTATATGGTTGGTTGCCGAAGACCAGTCACCAGAGTGGTTTCCCGTGTATGGGAATCAGACCATTTCCTTGCCTAACTTGGAAAACCTGTCTAAGAACGGGGTTGTGTTCGAAAATGCCTATTCCCCGGTACCTGTATGTTCGCCGGCGAGAAGTGCCCTGATTACCGGAATGTATCCTACAACTTTGGGAACCCATAATATGCGAACCTATAATGCCTATAGAAAGGATAATCAACCTGAAATTGGATTGACAAGTTATTCTCCCGTTGTTCCGGAAGGCGTGAAAATGTTTACGGAATATCTGAGGGAAAAAGGATATTACTGTAGCAATGGCCCCAAGGAGGATTACAATTTTGCAAGGACAGAAGCTTCCTGGGATGAAAGCAGTAAGAATCATCATTGGAGGAATCGAATAAAGGATCAACCCTTTTTCTCGGTCTTTAATTTTTCGGTCTGTCATGAATCCCAAATTTGGAATCGCACTAAGGATTCACTTTTTGTTTCACCTGATAAAGTTCCAGTACCTCCTTATTTTCCTGATAATGATACCATTCGGCATGACTTAGCTGTAAACTATAGCAACCTAAAGCGATTAGATGATCAAATCGGGGAAATTATAGCTGACCTGAAAGAAGACGGACTCTATGAAAATAGTATTATTTTCTTTTATGGTGATCATGGGGGGCCTTTCCCTAGGCATAAACGTGCTCTTTATGAAACTGGGACTAAAGTGCCATTGGTCATCAAATTTCCTAAAAATGTTGATAGTGGCACTAGGGATGACCGTTTTATTAGCTTTATTGATTTTGCGCCAACCGTGCTTTCATTTGCTGGAATAGAACCTCCAAAAGTGATGCAGGGTAAAGCACAATTCGGGCAATTTGAAGTAGAAAAAAAGCAAAAATACACCTTTCATTCGGCCGATCGTTTTGATGGCATTTATGATAGATTGAGAGCGGTGCGTTCAGAGCGCTATAAATATATAAAAAGTTTTGACACAAGTCTTTCGCATGCCATTCCTGTGGCTTATCGAGAACAAATGCCCATGATGCGGGAATTACGCAGGTTATATGCGGAAGATAAATTGAACGAAAAAGAATCGCTTTGGTTGCATCCCACAAAGCCTGAGGAGGAATTGTATGATTTACAAAACGACCCTTATGAATTGAATAACTTGGCTAGAATAGTTGAATTACAGGATACTTTGAAACATCTAAGAAAAGTCTTGAAAGATTGGATGAAGGAGACCAATGATTTAGGGCAATACCCGGAAAATAAACTTATTGCAAAATGGCTTCCTAATGGATCTCAACCAAAATTACCCCCTTTAGAAATGGAGGAAAATAGTGATAATGTCAAATTGATATCCGGACAGAAAGATGCAACCATTATCTGGAGACGAATCCAAGATTCAATCTGGAAAATATATGATAAACCTTTGGCGAAAGGCACCTTATTCGAGGCAAAGGCAGAACGCATCGGATATCAGGACAGCGATGTTATTGTAAATGATTAACTAGTCTTGAATACGCCTGAACATCAATAACCGTACATCGGCAACCTCTTTTCCGGTTATTTCTGTGGCTTTTAGGGTCAATTCGCCTTTACCTTTTTTTAGTTTTATTTTGCCAAGATCCATAGGTATAAAATCCTTTACGTAGGATTCGATTCGAGGGTCACGGTCATTTTCCATTCCTGTTAGGGGTGGGTCATGGCCAATGGTAATTTCTTTTTCAATCCTGCTTTCCCCTAGACTCAATTCGATGAGCGAGCCTACATTTTCAGCCTTACAGGTATAATAAAGTTCTACCTGGAATTCACCATCGGCCAAAACTTCGACATCCCAAGTCATGGAATCCTCCAGACTTGTCCAACTCGTAAAAAAAGTGTTGTTTGGGTGTCTGTTGCTCCGTTTTATATTCCCATGCGGGATGCCATCCCTAACGGGAATTTGGGTATATTCATAATCTGGATGCCCCAGCGTAAAAGGGCGATTATCTGACTCTTTTGAAAGCGGTGATATTTCCGACAACCAATTTTTTTTCATCTTTATCAGTGAATCGGTTAGTTGGGGGAATTGTAAAGAAATATCCGTAGTCTGTCTATGATCCTTTTGCATATCGTATAAATGGTCTTCATTGTCCAAGCGATACTTTTGGGTACGAATACTTGTTTTCCCCCTCCAATGATTATATACTATTCGGGGTTCCCAATTTGGATTCTCATGGAGCAATAAGGGTGTCAAATCTCTACCATCAATTGGGTTTTTAGTAACATAGTCAATGTTCGCCATACTCGAAAGCGTGGGCAATAGATCTATAGCACTAGCAATTTGCGGCACCGATTTTCCCGAAGGAATAGTGTTCTTCCATTGAACAAAGAATGAAGTGCGTACCCCTCCCTCATCGGTAGATCCCTTTCTACCTCTCATTCCGCCGTTCCAACGCCACCCATTGGGGCCATTATCCGATAAATAAATGACAATGGTATTCTTTTCGAGACCTAGCTCCTCAAGTTTTTTGGTAATTCTGCCCACATTATAATCGATGTTTTCGACCATGGCCAGCGTGGCTTTGGTGTGGTTTATATTGGTGGCCTCTTCGCCTTGATACTTTAAATCGAGTTCTTTGTCTTCAAACGTATCCCAATACACATCTGGCACTTGCATAGGACTATGGGGAGTATTATAGGGCAAGTACAGAAAGAAAGGTTCCCCTTGATGCTTGCTTATGAAATCTAACCCGTGGTTTGTTAAGTCATCCACCAAAAAACCATCCCCTTTTACGATTTTCCCGTTATGCTCTAGCATTGGACTAAAATAGTTGCCCCAGTGACCGGAGGTGAATCCATAATAATCCTCAAATCCCTTAGCATTTGGGTGATAGGGTGGTTGCATGCCATTATGCCATTTACCATAGGCTGCAGTTTTGTAACCGGCCTTTTTAAATACTTCGGCAATGGTGGTTTCTCCAAGATTAATTCGTTCCCCACCGGTAGAGGTGGCGTATACCCCCAATCTACTCGAGTGCCTTCCAGTAAGCAGTTCCGCCCTGGTAGGGGAACAAACGGGCTGTACATAAAAATGTTCGAAAGACACACCATTCTTGGCCAAAGCATCAATATTTGGTGTTGAAAGATTTGTATTTCCATTAAAACTCAGGTCTCCCCATCCTTGGTCATCCGCCATGATTAGAACGATATTTGGCTTCTTCTCTGGCACAATTTTGGGTTCTATACTGTCACCACAGCATACAACGAACAAAAGCAAGCAAAGCAATTTTATTTTCCCCATCTTATTCTTCTTTTACGGCCAGTCCAACCATAGAATCGGCCGTTCCATAATATAAAAACCATTTGTTCTTAAAATATACCAGACCTTCGATAAACGTTGTCCCCGCTTTGTATTGTCCAGTAATTTCATGTGGCAGGTCTGGGCATATAAATGGGGTTTCCAATCTTTCCAAGACTTTTGTAGGGTCATTTTTATCAAAAAGCACTTGCCCGCCGCAATAGGTGCCCTCTGGTACTTTGGTGGTAGCTCCTTCACCACTGAGATTTTTCCCGTTATAGAGTAGTAGTATGCCATTTTCTGTATAAATCGCTGGAGGTCCCGGCTCGGTCAAATGACTGTCGAATTCGTTTAAAGAAGGCTTAAACACATGCAAAAGTTCACCTGTGTCCTCCAGAAGAGGTTCCCAATCCACTCCATTTTCAGATTGGGCCAGATTTACAAAAAGCTCTCCCCAATACATAAGGTATTTTCCATTTATTTTTTTTGCCTTCAATCGCCCATCGATTAGTTCGGTAACTATTGAACCCGATTTGCTCCAAATATCCAAGAATTTGCCATTATGGACATTTTCAAAAACAGGTCCCTGTTTTGTCCAACTTTTTAAGTCTTTGGAAGTAGCGCTCGAAAGTCGGGCCACATCTTTATTCCAACTTGTATAGAGCATTATATAAGTTCCCTCAGGAGTTTCAACGACCCTAGGATCTTCAATTCCTCCAGGGTAATCCCATTCGTTAAATTCATCTTTATCAGGATATAGAACAGGTTTAGGATGTTTTGTAAAATGTATGCCATCAAGACTATAGGCCAATCCGATACGTGAAGTCCTTCCCCCTAAAATTGCTTCAGGATTATCTTCCGCTCGAAACAACATAAAGACAGTGTCGTTTCTGACAATGGCCCCTGGATTAAAAACATCCGCCTTTTGCCACTGTACCACAGTATCATTAATGGGGTCGGTAAAAACAAAACTGGAATCAGCCGTCATAATGGGGTTAATAGTAGTCTTTTCAAACCCTAACATCCATGGCTTGGTGGCGGTTTCAGCTTTTTGTGTTGTCTGGCTTTTGTCATTTTTACAAGAGAGAAGACATATAGCGATAATTAAGGGAATATAAATTTTGGATTTCATTGTATTCGAATTTCAGATCGTATTTTGTGAATTATAGTTTTACGTTTATAAAAATGAACAAAAAAAGGGACAAACCAAATTTACCAATGTAAAATCGAACGTTTAATCAATGCTATTGTTATTTTTGAGGTAAAGGGCAACGGATATAAAAAATGATTTGATGGTAACATGTTATACGCATTTATGGGTAAAAGAATAGGGGTGGTATTGTTTTTGGGTTTGATATTGCTTTCGGCTTGCAA
>JAGLKG010000290.1 GCA_023141835.1 Maribacter sp.
TGAAGGTTAATATTCAAGTGATAATCCGCATTCCATGGAGCCTCAACATGCTCATTCCATATGCCTTGTAGATTGGCGGGATTAGTCCCAGGCCTTGATGAGGAAATTAATAGATATCGGCCATACTGGAACAATTTAGCTGCTAAATCAGGATCGTCAGAGCCATCTTTTATCCGTTGCAAACGAACGTCTGTTGGTAAACTGTCCAATGTTTTACCCCCCAAGTCAAACTGCATGCGCCCATATAGATTTTGGTAATCCTCCTTATGTGCGGTTAGCAGATTGCTAAATGGTTTGTTCGATACTTCCTTTAAGGTTTCCAGATTTTTTGCCTCATAGTCTTCACCGTGGTAAAATGATGTGTTCCCTACCAAGTAGATTGTCGCTTTCATCACATCTTTTAGCACCAACTGCCCTTTATCCGCGGTAACAGAACCCGATTCATTTTTCACTTTTAACCTTGCTTCGAATTTGACTCCGTAATCCAAAGGAAACGGTTTGGAGTTCCTTTTGCCGCCAAATTGGGTAACAATACCCTTCATACTAATCTCGTTAACCGAGGGATTGTTTGTGATTGCGGTTGGTCTACCTTTATCTTTTGGACGATTCATTTTGAGTGAGAAATCCATTCCTGAAGGATTGGTCGTGGTCAACTCTATCACCAAGACATCATCTGGTTTTGAGGTGAATACTTTTTGCGTATAGGTATTTCCGCCAGACGTATAGTTCACCTGAACCAAGGCATCATCCAAGCTCAAGGACCTGGAATAATCTTCTATTGTTTTGTCTTCATGAAAATCTATATACAGATCTCCCATGGTCTGATGGGACCTCACGATTGTTTTATAGGAAAATTTCTCAACAATGAGGCTGTCGACCTCTTGGGTCTTACCCTGGTTCAACAAGGCCTTTATTTGATCCAAATCTTCTGGAGACCCTCTAAAATCACCCCAGTCTGCCGCCCCAGGCCACATTGAATCTTCATTTAACTGAATACGTTCGTGCTGTGGGTCGCCAAATACCATGGCACCTAATCTGCCATTTCCAACAGGCAAGGCCTGCATCCATTTCTCGGCAGGTTGGGCATACCATAACACATCATTGGATTGTTCCTTTTTCGAATTGCACGAATAGATGATCAGCAGTATCAGTATACTTAAAAACGATTTTTTTAATTTCATTCTCAAAAGTTTTGGAGTTATCTTTTATTCGTTGATTCTGCTTTTAAGTAGCGTTAACTGTCGCCATTCTTTTGGCCCATATCCTTCCGGGTCGTTTTCTTGCTTTTCACCCCATGTACTTCTTCCGTTTTCAATAACGGCCAACATACGGTTTTTCAAATCGGTTTCCACTTCTGTTTGCTTTCCATATTGATTGTCTCTTTCCCCTGGATCCTTATCCAGATTATACAATTGAAACTTAGGCAATTGGCTTATTTCCTTGGCATTGGGTTTGGGGTCGCTCCATCCGCCAGAGCCCGGACAAAAAATCATCTTCCAATTGTCCTTGCGAATGGCAAAACTTCCGTTAATAGAATGATGTACAGTTACCTCTCTTTTAAACGTATCCGAATTAGGGTTTTCGAGCAGCGGTACTAGCGAATAACTATCTTCACCCTCATTCTCCTTTAAATCAATATTCAAAATATCAGCAGCCGTGGCCATTAGATCGGTCGAACAAATGGTCTTTTTAGAAATTGTTCCAGGTTTAATCCTAGCTGGCCACTTCATTACGAATGGTACTCGGTGCCCGCCTTCATAGATGTCTGCTTTATGGCCTCTGTACATTGCACTTGGATCATGTCCTAAATCTCCTAATATTTTAAAATCGGCTTGGGGGGAACATCCATTATCGCTCGTAAAAATCACAATAGTGTTTTCTGCCACTCCCTGTTGTTCCAAAACATTCACAAGTTGCCCCATATAATCATCGATCATAACGACAAAATCAGCATAGGGATTCAATCCGCTTTTGCCTTGCCACTCTTCGGTAGGAAGTATGGGTGTATGAGGTGAGGGCAAGGCCAGGTACAAAAAGAACGGGGCATCCTCTTTGGATTTCTGTTCAATAAATTCAATGGACTTTCTAAAAAAATTGGGGGTTACATCATCATGCTGAAAATCGGATGCGGTGGGTCCTTCTCGCCACCAGGTATATTTACCTGTATCCACTGTAACGGTATCTACCTTAGCGGTCGCCTTCCCGTTTTCGATATAAACGTAGGGGGCCATATCCAAAGAACCTGAATGGCCATATGCATAATCGAACCCCAAATCATTAGGAGAATTCTTCACTGGCTTCGTAAAATCAAGATTATCAAAATCCAAGGCATTCCATCCTTCTCCCCCAAAATTCGATGAATCTTTTTGGGCCCAGTCCCATCCCAAATGCCATTTCCCTATAAAAGCTGTTGCATATCCTTTCTTCTTCACCAAGGAAGCAACGGTCGTCCTATTATTCGGAATAAGTGCCTTTGATTTTCCCGTTAACACCCCACTTTTAATTGGACTTCTCCAATTATACCTTCCTGTCAATATTCCATAGCGAGTTGGCGTACATACGGCTGATGGGGTATGTGCATCTGTAAATATCATTCCATCGGAAGCCAATTTATCAATATTCGGCGTTTGTATTTTTCCGTCAGGATTAAAAGCCGTGATATCACCATATCCCAAATCATCTGCCAAAACGTAAATGATATTGGGTCCTTTTTCCTTACTTACGATCTTCTTTTCACCTTTAGTACCACAACTCAAGAAAATAGCGGTTACGAGTATATATAGAGCTATAAATTGGTGTTTTCGTCCCATTTTATGTGTTTGATTTAGTATTGCCTTAGTTATTTTTTATTTAGTGGATAAGGTAATGGTTATTTCTTTCTGATTTCGAAAGATTTTCAAATCCAATTTCCCCAACCAGTTATTTTTTTGGTATGATTTCATTAAATCGGCCACTGTTTTTATTTCTTCACCTTCACAGGAAACGATTACATCATCGGGCTCTATTGCCGACCTTCCAATAACCGAATTATCATTTATTGAAAGTACAATCACCCCTGTAGTTTTGTTCAACCCTGAGGCCGAACGCTCGGCCATGGTCTCAATACTCTTTATGGTGGACCCCAACCATTTATGGATGGTCTTTTTTTGACTCGCCAAACCAAAAAATAATGTAGGAATTTCAGGAGTCTTCGCCAAAGATTTCAGCTTTTGGTTTTTAACTCCAAAACTATTGGTATCAAAAGACTTAAAACCGATTTTATACACCGGTGATTCTTCTTTTAACGCATAATTGCCCGAATTCGCCCTAACAAAAAGGGGATCACCATATATGCTATGGGTATCTATGTCTTTTTCTTGTGTTTTTTCCAATGTTTCCTTGTCCGGAAAAAAATTATAATCAACCTCTTTGCCCCATCCTTGAAGTCGAATGTCCCTATGTTCGGTAAAGACAATGTTTCGTCTAAAAATATCTTCGCTGTTTTTAAACCAAACATGTGGATGGAACCCATTGTTCACTAAAATGTTGTTCTCAGCAATGCGATTAAATCCTTCCCTTAATTTTAAACCTCCGTTCAAACAAACGTTATTATAAATATGATAATTGGAAGATCCGTCGTCCAGATCTATATCCCAACCATGATCACATCGAAACCTATTATTTCTTATGACCGTGGTGTGAATGGCATCCCATTTTGGCATTTCAGGATTATCGGCCACAATTTGATCCAATCTATCTCTATTTGGATGCCAAAAACGATCCCGACCCCAAGAATTGAAAGCGCCATGATCACCAGATTCCAACACTGTATTGAATACATCATTGTATTCAATTATATGTCCGCCCCATGTGCCATCCCCTATATTTATGCCTGCCCTAGGAACATCATAAATACTATTATTGCTTACCGTAATCTTCATTGCCATCGCAATTTGGACTCCAGCTGTTTGTTTTTCAACACGACCAATGCTGTAAATCAGATTATTATCCACTCTTGAGTTACTTGGATAATTGTTGGTCTT
>JAGLKG010000291.1 GCA_023141835.1 Maribacter sp.
TTTTTTTAAACCCGATAGCTGATTCTTGGTTGTCGAATGTCAAAGCCTCTGTTATGCTCTCGCTTAAAATAAGTTGCCTTAAGAGGTACTCTACTACATATTTTTCATCAGAAGTAAATAATATATACTTAGGCTTATTCATTTGAATCGTTTTTTTGAACTTTAAATATATGTTAAGGCTTATCATCGCTTCGCTGTTCCCAATCATTGATATATTTATCCAACAAGTGAAGTTTAGAATT
This sequence comes from Maribacter sp., assembly GCA_023141835.1. Lineage (GTDB taxonomy): Bacteria > Bacteroidota > Bacteroidia > Flavobacteriales > Flavobacteriaceae > Maribacter_A. The sequence continues at coordinate 243 of JAGLKG010000291.1, forward strand.
AATCCCAATTAGATCAATTGACTCGGAATCATAATTTTTCCCGACCCATTCCAGCATTTCTTCTCTTTCCGAATGTTCCTTATCAGCAAGAATTTCCAATAAATTATAGAAACCGAAAATTCCACCGCAATCCTCGGGCGGACAATTTAAATTACCCTCGGTACACCTAGGGTAATTTAAATTCTTATCGATGGGTAAAAATTTCTCAACAAGTATTTGGTGTTGCCATCCATCTCCAAAATCATACTCATAATCAAATTTTTGCTTTGTTCTATCAATGACCTGTTCAAGAGTTAACTCAGAGGAAGCTATAATTTTATCATTTTCTTGGAAATCATCAAATTCTAAATCGGGTTCACCAATTCTATAACCATCAACATTGAACTCATAAAGATGATAGTTTTGCCAGCCCATTGCGATTTGCATAATATGATGGAGTTTATAAAAAGATGTGTTCTTTTTAACCAAGATTCTTCTCCAGATTTTTGGACTACTTTCTATAAGACTAATCTCCAATTGTAAAACATCTTTCATAGATATACTTTACTTTTTTAATGCATGAAATAAGATCTCTGTTATCCTTTATTTGAATTTTAAGTGTTTCGAACTTTCATTCAATACTAGGTGCATCCTCAATTAAACTTTCTATCAATTCCCAATATCAAATATTCCATGAATCGCCTAAGCCGAAATCTAGCTTATAAATTTCTGATTACAATCACATATCCAAGTCGTAATCACTCATGTTGACCCCGAATTTGTCAGACCATTTTTTTAGTGATTCCACTATAGACTCACTCAATGGTAGACCATCTTTTTTCCTTTGGTCTCGAAGCTTAAGTGCTCTGTCTCCTGGAATTCTTACAGGATTCTCAGGGTCAAACGGTTCTGTATTGAGACATGTATTTACGAGGTGTTGCGCCTGTATCTTGAAATTGTCCACTCCTCCAAATCCCTCAGGGTCAATAATCTGAAGATATACGCTCGCACCCCAGTTGGTTGGGTTATCTGCTCTTCCATGACCTGCCAGTCCGGAGGTCAGCATCTCTATTAACAGGCCAAGCCCAAAACCTTTATAGCCTGTCTCGAGCCCACCCAAGGGCAATATGGTAGCTGGGGGAGTCTCAAAGAAAGTATTTGGATCATCGGTAGGGTTTCCGTCTTTATCCAGCAACCATTTTTGAGGCAGTTTTTTGCCTTCTGCTTTTTTTACATTCACCAAACCGTTCGCCGTGGAGGACATGCTAATGTCCACTATTATCGGTTTGCTCTGTGTCGGTATACCAATAGCCAGAGGATTAGGGCTATAAACTCCCGTCTTGCCACCGTATGGAGCTACAGTGCTATTTTGCGGATCAGAGCAAGCCAAAAGCATCATTAGATTTTTGGAGGTTGCAAACTCTGGATACGTAGCGAGGCATCCGATATGATGACATTGACTAATGGCTACAGTTATCACAGGATGATTTTTGATCCTCTCAAATGCAAGATCCATCGCCTTCCGTACCAACCATGGACCAGACCTGTATTCCCCGTTCCATGTAATATTCGCTCCACTATCATGTATCACCTTCGGTTCACCTTCCATTTTCATTCCACCTCGGATTGCATCTTCGAGGTATGGATTCAATAGCGCTAGACCATGAGTGAAATGACCCATTAGGTCGGCCTCGACAAGCGTTTCGGCTGTAATTTGTGCTCGATCAGCAGGATAACCAGCTTTGATCATAATAGCATTGGCGAGTTTAATCAGTGAAGTGTGCTTGTAGTTCGTCATTGTAGAATGGAAGTATTGCTTGCTTGTGAAATTATATATTTTATTCAAGTATAGGGTATTCAAAAGGAAAAATAGCTTTGATTATGCACAACGGGTTCAATCAGTATATTTTTACTGTCAAGATATGAAAACTCCAAATTGGAAAACTTTCTCTATTAATCTAGCAGCTATCTTATTTCACAAGTATTGTATTTCCTATTGTAATATCTGTCTTTTAAAAAGTGTCAACTATGTCTCTTGATAGTACTTTAT
>JAGLKG010000292.1 GCA_023141835.1 Maribacter sp.
CAAAGCACCTTTGTAAAGTCCTTCGGTAATTTCATCATTCCATTCAGAAACAACAATCCCAAACCGAAAATCTTTCGCGTTTGGGATTGTTGTTTTATCGTAGACCGATAAGTTCTTATTTGCCGTGGCCATTACTTTCCACTTTTAGCCATTCCAATAAATGCATCAACAGTGTTTGCCTCATCAGAAGATGAGAACTCATCCTTTATCCTTTGGAAATATTTCAGGGCTTTTTCATTTTGTTTTAACTCCAAAGCAGTTACCCCAGATTTATAAAGAAATTTTGGAGTTGTGTAGTCATTAGTGCTATGGGCTGTGGCACTTTCATAATATCCAAGCGCATCTTCAGGCTGCCCTAGTTGCATAAATGCGTCTCCTAAACCACCTTTCCCCAAGGCACCCAAAATATCATCATCTGATGAAAAGTTTTCCAAATGGGCAATTGCCTCATCGTACTTTTGCATATCCAAGTAAGCCATCCCCGCCGAATAGCTGGCTAAATTAGCTGCCTTGGTCCCCTTGTATTCTTCAATAATATCCAAAAACCCATATTTACCTTCAGCTCCATTCAATGCCAGATTATAAAGTGAATCTTTTGCCACTATATTTTGCAAGGCTTGTTCAAAATATTGCTGAGGATATAGAAGTTCGTTGGTGGCCTCAGCGTTCTTAGGTTTAAGAATAAACTGGCTATACGCCAAAAAACCCAAAACGGCCACTGCGATCACACCAATGGCCCCCAAAATATAGTTTTGATTTTTAGATACCCATTCCTCGGTCTTCGATGCACTTTCGTTCAAGGTGCTAAATACCTCGGCCGTAGTGCTTTCCTTCTCATCAAATCTTTGCTCTTCAGCTTTATTTTTAGGTTTAAAACCTCGCTTTTTATATGTTGCCATCAGTAATTTTATTAATCGCGCAAAAATAAAGTTTTTATTGAAATCCGAAGCGGTATTTATTCGTTATTTTTGGATATTTTGCAAGTTGCTTGTGTATTGAATTAAAAAAACAGCGATTCCTACAATGTTTCTCAAGAAGTTATCCCTCATCAATTATAAGAATTTCGACTCAGAGAATTTTGAGTTCGACACTAAAACCAATTGCTTTGTAGGGCCGAATGGCATAGGAAAAACGAATATTCTTGATGCCATTTATCATCTTGCATTTGGTAAAGGTTATTTTAATCCAGTCGCGACGCAAAACATTAGACATGGAGAGGAATTTTTTGTCGTAGATGGTGAGTTTGAAAAACTTGATAGGGAGGAAAAGATTGCCTGCAGCCTTAAGAAAGGCATGAAAAAAATCATTAAGCGCAATGGTAAGGCTTACGAACGTCTATCTGATCATATCGGCCTTTTGCCTCTGGTAATTATTTCGCCAGCCGATCGCGATTTGATTATTGAGGGTAGTGATACCCGTAGAAAGTTTATTGATGGTGTCATTTCACAATCAGACAAAAGCTATTTGCAAAGCTTGATCAAATATAATAAAGTATTGGTTCAGCGTAATTCCCTGCTCAAATATTTTGTGGCCAACCATACTTTTGACGCCACCACACTTTCTGTTTATGACGAACAATTACACAGTTTTGGTTCTGTAATATTCAAGAAACGTTTGGAGTTTATAGAAGCATTCACCCCCATATTCAAGGAACAATATGCTGCAATTTCAGGAGGGAATGAAGAGGTATCCCTTAGTTATGAAAGCGGTTTGCTACATGACGATCTACTATCGCTGCTATCCAAAAGCGTTGAAAGGGATCGGGTGTTACAATACACAAGCGTTGGCATACACAAAGATGACCTAAGTTTTCAAATAACAGGATATCCCATCAAAAAATTTGGTAGTCAAGGGCAACAGAAGTCGTTCTTGATAGCACTAAAGTTTGCCCAATTCCATTTTATAAAACAACAAGTAAAAGCCACCCCTATACTTCTATTGGATGATATTTTTGACAAATTGGATGAACATAGGGTGGCCCAAATCGTTGAGATGGTAGACAACGAGGATTTTGGGCAGATATTCATCAGTGACACGCACGCTGAGCGCACTGAGGATGTCGTTAAAAAAATACATCAATCGTATAAGATATTTAAATTGTAAAATGGAAAAAACTATGGCTATGGGGGTTTTTCTATTGTTAGTCGGATGCAAAAACGAGGTATCCCAAGAGGACATAGCGCTTTTAAATGGTTATTGGGAAATTGATGAAGTTACCATGGTCGATGGTAAAACTAAATCATATACCGTAAGTACGACCATTGATTATATCGAAATCAAGGAATTATCAGGTTATAGAAAGAAGGTATACCCTAAGTTTGATGGCACTTATGATACGTCAAATGATGCAGAGCCGTTTACCATAGTTTCCAAGGATGACATATTTGAAATCCACTATGAGAATGAGCTTAGTAAGTGGGTGGAAAAAATAGAATCATTAGACTATGTTTCATTCACGGTTGTTAATGAGGAAGGCGTCAATTATACATACAAAAGATTTATACCCATAAATGCGAAAGAATAATGGCAAAAAGGAAAAACCATAATCTTCCCTTAAGTGAGGCCTTGCAAGATTTTATTCAAGAAAACAAGCTACAGAAGGGTATTGACAAAGTCAATGTTCGAGAGGCTTGGAAAAACCTGATGGGCAAGGGCGTCAATAATTATACGACAGCCGTTGAATTACGGAATGATGTTCTTTATGTTTCTTTGTCTTCTTCAGTGCTTCGGGAAGAATTGAACTTTGGTAAATCCAAAATCATCGACATGCTTAATGAGGGGTTGAAAAAAGACCTCATCAAAAAAATAGTATTACGTTAGAGAAATTGGTATCTCGCAAATGAAAAAGACCTGTCAGGTTTTGAAAACCTGACAGGTCCAATTTTTGACCTACAATTAGGGTCTAGTATATTTCCCTTCCAGAAAAATGAAAAGCACCTTCGATAGCGGCATTTTCATCGCTGTCAGAACCGTGTACTGCATTTTCGGAAATATTCGTGGCAAATAATTTTCGAATAGTTCCCTCCGCAGCTTCGGCAGGATTTGTAGTACCGATCAAAGCCCTAAAATCATCTACGGCATTATCTTTTTCCAAAATGGCAGAAACAATTGGTCCTCTTGTCATAAATTGCACCAATTCGCCAAAAAATGGACGCTCTTTGTGAATGGCATAAAACGCTTCGGCATCCCTTCTACTCAATTGAGTATATTTCAAGGCTACGATTTTGAAACCAGCAGAAGTCACCTTCTCCAATATAGCTCCAATATGCCCATTTTCAACAGCGTCGGGCTTAATCATCGTAAAAGTTCTGTTTGTCATAATCTAATAAATTTTGCGCAAAAATACGTTTTATTGACGAATCAGCAAGTCTTAATAGGATTGTTGCATTTCGCCCAACACCTTACCCCGGTTACCCATAATTTTAAATTGTACTTCTTTTGATGGCAAATCAATGCTGATTAGCCCGAAGCTCTTTTTGAAGACGACATTACCTTCTCGATACGGGTTCTCTTCTCCACTAAAATCAGAATATACATGAGTAAGTCCACTACTAGTAAAATCAATCAAGGGATAAGCAAGTCCATCAATCTTTGTTTTCGAGAATTCTGAAATATGTCGGTCACCTGACATAACCATTACACCCTTGGCCTTGGACTTCACGATAGTTTGCTTTAGTTTATCAACTTCGTGTGGAAAGTTCCCCCAACATTCAAATCCATGTTTATTCGATAAAAATTGCACGCTGCTTACTATCAGGTTAAAATCGGCCTTTGAAGTATTCAATTCATCTTGGAGCCAATACCACTGCTTTGCCCCTAGCATAGTTCCCTGACCATATATATTGGGTATATTTCTTTTTTTTGTCAGTGTATCAGGAGTTAATGCAGTCCTAAAATAGCGTGTGTCCAATGTGATTATTTTTACCTTTCCCATTGGCAGATCATAGTCATGCGATGCATAGACACCCTCCTGTTTTCTTCTTGGGTCATCTTTGGCGACTCCCAAAAAATTCAACAATAATTGCTGACTCTCTTTTTTGGCATGGAATTCAACCCCGCCATCGTTCAATCCATAATCATGGTCGTCCCAAGTGCCAACTACCGGAACCTTGCTTCTAAGCATTCTATAACCTTCAACCTGGTTTTGCGCATCGTACATACCGCCCATTACCTTCATATCATCTGTATCTGCATAAATAATATCACCTCCCCAGACCCAAACATCAGGATTCACGTCCAAAATATCATCCCAAAGAAGATTACTGACATCATGTTTATTACAGGAACCAAAAGCAATGACGAATTCACCATCCCCAATATGATTTAAAGTATTGTTTTTGCCAGTTTTACATGCGAATAAAAGAAGTACACCAATGGAAAGGAAAAAATGTTTTTTCATTTTTAAAAGTTGGGAATGTTAGGTAAAAATAGCCTTTTATGGTGAAAGTCTACTGTATATCACTATCTTTGCGCGCATGAATTTAGAGGAGATAAATGCAGTAAAGAAACTGCTTTCCAAGCCACAGAAAATTGTCATTGTTCCCCATAAAAATCCAGATGGTGATGCCATTGGTTCAACTTTGGCATTATGGCATTATCTTAAGAATATGGAGCATGATGCCTTTATTATCTCACCCAATAGTTATCCCAAATTCCTTAAATGGATACCAGGAAATGAGCAAATTCTAAACTTTGAAAAAGAAAATTCCCAGGCCAAAGAAAAAATAAAGCAAGCTTCTTTAATATTCACCTTGGACTTTAATCACCTTGGACGTATTGGACAAATGGAACCCGCCTTGGAAGAAGCATCGGCAGAGTTTATAATGATCGATCATCACCAAGCCCCGTCAGATTATGCACATATAACATATTCTGACATTACTATGAGTTCTACCTGTGAAATGGTTTATAATTTCTTGGAGTTTTTAGGTGATACTGATAGGATTACACCAAAAATGGCAGATTGCCTTTATACAGGGATAATGACCGATACCGGTTCATTCAAATATTCATCAACAACGAGTAGAACCCATAAAGTGGTTGCCCAACTCATTGAAAAAGGAGCTGAAAACACCAAAATACACAACCTTGTTTATGACACCAATACACCAAGCAGCTTGCATCTTTTGGGCTGTGCCCTTAAGAATATGGTGATTTTGGAAGAATATAATACGGCTTACATCATTTTAAGTCAAGAAGAGCTTGATGCCAATAACTTTCAAAAAGGCGATACAGAAGGCTTCGTGAACTACGGACTTACCTTAAAGGGAATCAATTTTGCTGTAATTTTCATTGAGAATAAGGAAGAAGGGATTATTAAGATATCTTTCCGGTCTGAAGGTGATTTTTCGGTAAATGAATTTGCTAGAAAACACTTCAATGGAGGTGGCCATACCAATGCTGCTGGAGGAAGAAGCGATATTTCACTCACAGAAACAGCTAAACACTTCGTTGCTCTTTTAAAGGGTTACAAAGAAGAACTGAATTCATGAAACAAATATTGATTATAGGGCTGGTATTGGGATTGGTAAGTTGTGTGGGGGCCGAACCCCGAAGACCTGTCAAGGTGAAATCAGGCAGTTTCAACACCTCAGTTGAACGTAGTAAGAAACTATTGGCTTTGGAAGAAGGTATGATCAACCAGATTATTACAGAGGATTCTTTACATGATTACGAACATAGTTCTACAGGTGCTTGGTATTATTATGAGGAGAAAAATAAGGAGGCCACCTATACCCCACTACCTGATGACTTGGTGACCTTGACCTATACTATCATGAGTTTTACAAATGACACCATTTATTCCCATAAAGACATTGGGATTATAAAATACAAAGTAGATAAGCAAGAGCTTTTTCCCGGACTAAGAAACAGTATTAAATTACTTAGGGAAAGTGAGACAGCGACTTTTTTATTTCCTTCATCATTGGCCTATGGTTATCATGGTGATGACAACAAAATTGGAATCAATGTTCCGATAAAATCAACAATAACCCTATTAAAAATTGAAAAACAACAAGATAGTATCCAAAATTAAAATGAAAAAAATGAAAAAAACATATCTATTACTATTGACCATTACCTTAGCCTTGGCCAGTTGCAAATCGAGCAAGCACCCAGATTTGGGTGATGGTGTCTTTGCGGACATTAAAACCAGCAAAGGTGATATTATCATTAAATTAGAACATATAAAAACACCTATTACCGTGGCAAGCTTTGTTTCCTTAGCTGAAGGAGACAGTCCGTTTGTAAGTGAGCAGTTTAAGGGTAAAAAATACTTTGATGGTCTTATCTTTCATAGGGTCATGAAAGATTTTATGATCCAAGGTGGTGATCCAACAGGAACAGGTACGGGAAGCCCAGGGTACAAATTCAAGGACGAGTTCAACGATTCGTTGACCCATCATAAGGCAGGGATTCTATCAATGGCAAACTCTGGCCCTGTTACAAACGGAAGCCAGTTTTTTATCACCCATAAGGAGACTCCATTTTTAAATGGAAGACATACCGTTTTTGGCGAAGTATTTAAAGGGTTGGATGTTCTTGATTCCATTGCCAATGTTGCAACATCACAAGCTCCCCAAAAAGATAAGCCCGTTGTCGATGTTGTAATGAATACTGTGGAAATTATCAGAAATGGCAAAGAGGCCAGGAAATTCAATGCGGTTCAGATTATGACCGATTATTTTGCCGGCGAAGAAGAAAGGCAGGCTGCACTAGAAAAAGAAAAAAAAGTAAGACAAGAAGCCTTCGAAAAAATGCTCCCTGAATTTATTGCAGATTTGGAAGAAACTAAAAAGAAAGCCAAGGAGCTTCCTTCTGGGCTTAAGATTCTTAGCCTAGTAGAAGGAACAGGGGAACAACCAAAAATTGGTCAGAAAGTTAGTGTTTTCTATGCCGGATATTTGGAAGATGGAAACCTCTTTGACAGCAACAATGAAGATATCGCAAAGAAGTTCAACAAGTATGACGAACGCAGAAAACAAGGCGGTGGTTATGGCCCCATGCCTATGCCTTATAGTCCAGATGCAGGAATGATTGCCGGATTTAAAGAAGGTATCTTGACGATGAAGGTGGGTGATAAGGCCCGCTTGTTCATCCCTCCACATTTAGGGTACGGCGAACAAGGTGGTGGTCCTATTCCTCCAAACGCAACTTTAATTTTTGATGTAGAGATTACTGGTATTGCCCAATAGTCTAAAATTCAAAGCATAGAAAAAGCCCTGCCCCCGAAAGCTATCGGGAGCAGGGCTTTTTTATTTTTACAGCATAATCTACTTCTTCCAATGCTGCGACTTTAATTTAATTGTGGCCTTTAGGATATCCTTTTGCGAAATCTGACCGACCAACTTACCTTGTTCCACAATAGGGAAACGTCGACGTTTTTCATTCAAAAACTTATTGGCAGCATCAAAAATATTCATATTACCATCTATGGTCTCAACATTTTTGACCATTCTATTTTCTATTCTATCACGATCCATGGGCATATTATAATACCTACTCTCACTAATATGCTTAATGCAATCACCTTCGGAAATCATCCCTATCAGTTCGTTTTTATCGTTAACCACCGGACCACCCGAAATTCTGTAGTTGATAAGCGTATCAATTACCTCTTCAATCGATTGCTCTGGCCCAAAAGTAATGAGCTTTGTACTCATATAATCGCTGACCTTAAGTGGAATATCCTCTACCATCTGTTGATGCTTTCTTGCACCTTGAAAACTCTTAATACCCATAACCAATAATTTAGCAATTCTCTTAAAGTTAGTGATTTTTGGCCAGTTAGGTTACGTTTTTCTGTTAATTCCCATCAGATTTACCTCTGTTCATGTCTTATTTTTTTGGTATATCCTTCAAGATTTCCAAAATAAATTTCCAAAATTTTTGGACCGATGAAATACTGACCCTTTCATCCGGTGAGTGTGCCCCGTTAATTGTAGGACCAAAGCTAATCATGTCCATATCAGGATAATTTTGACCCAGAATACCACATTCCAAGCCTGCGTGGCACGCTGCCACATGTGGTTTTGCTTTGAAAAGTGTTTCATATTTACTTTCAAGCACTTTCAATATAGCCGAGTCGGGATTCGGATTCCATCCGGGATAAGACCCATCAAATACAACTTCACAGCCACCCAACTCAAAAACGGACTTTAGGGCATTTGCCAGGTCCATTTTTGCAGAGTCTACCGAGGAACGGGTCAAACAGCCAATTATTAGTGCTCCGTTTTTCACTTCTACCCTGGCAACATTATTTGAGGTTTCCACCAAATCAGGGATGGAAGCACTCATCGCATATACACCATTGTGGGCTGCATAAATTGCCTTTACCATTTGCTCTTGTGCATCTTTTTGCATCACTTTGGAAGGCAGGTCGATCCAATCCAAGGCAATGGACAAGTCAGGCTCATGCACAGAAAGTTCAGATTTTATAAGAGACGCCCACTCCGTAAAGTCAGATTCAAATTTCGTCTTACTCGAGCCCTTTATGGCAATTTTTGAAAAACTTTCACGAGGTATCGCATTTCGCAAGCTACCCCCATCAATTTCTGAGACCCGAATACCGTATTTTTCCATACCATTGAAAAGCAATCGGTTCATGATTTTATTGGCATTGCCAAAACCTTTGTGAATATCTATACCGCTATGTCCTCCTTGTAAGTCCTTCACACTTAGTAGACAGCCTACATAATCTTCGGTGGTAAGCTCTTCAATATAGTCTCTGGTCGTTGTTACGTCTATTCCACCAGCACAACCAATATCCAACTCATCATCCTCTTCGGTGTCCAAATTCAAGAGTATTTCCCCTTGTAATATACCTCCTTGGAGCCCCATTGCTCCGGTCATTCCCGTTTCTTCATCAATAGTGAACAAGGCTTCCAAAAAGGGATGTGGAATATCATTGCTTTCCAATAGGGCCATAATAGTGGCTACCCCTAGACCGTTGTCTGCCCCCAATGTGGTTCCCTTGGCCTTTACCCAATCCCCCTCGACGTACATCTTGATTCCTTCTGTGTCAAAATCAAAATCGGTATCAGCATTTTTTTGATGCACCATATCTAAATGTGATTGTAGGGTCACTTTTTTTCTTTCCGCCATTCCAGCTGTAGCGGGCTTTCTAATAATGACGTTACCCACTGCATCTGAAAAGGTTTCCAAACCAAGGGAGTTGCCAAAATCCAACATAAACTGTATAACCCTTTCTTCTTTTTTCGAAGGTCTCGGCACTTCATTTAGGTCGGTAAATTTGTTCCAAATAGCCGTTGGCTCAAGTTGACGTATTTCTTGACTCATAATTTCAAATTTGTTCCCCAAAAATACACTTTGCAATATAACTTTGTAGTATTAATACCTATTTTTGGCTCAATGGTTTCAAAAATAAAAAATAGGGTTGCCCTAGCACTAATTCCGCAAATAATTCTTGTCAAATGGTTGGGTAACTACCCCGATGTTGTGGAGAAATATTATAGCGAGGGCATATATCCGTGGATATCCGAGTTCTTTAGGGTATTATACGGCTGGATTCCCTTTTCTGTAGGTGATATTTTCTATTTCGTATTGACTGTTTTGGCCATAAGATATCTGCTGGTCAACCGCCAGGAAATCCGCAGCTATCCCTTCAAATTTATACGGAATGTCTTCTTTGTATTGTCCATTGCTTATTTTACGTTTCATTTACTCTGGGGAATGAATTATTACAGACAACCTATTGCGCAACGGTTTACGTTGGAGGAAACCTATTCGGATATAGAGCTTACACGGCTAATTGAGGCATTGATTACCCGGACTAACGAAATACAATTCGATATAACTAAGGACACGGCCCAAAGTGTTGAAATACCATATTCAAAAAAAGAGATTTTTGACAAGACCCTGGAAGGATATAAACACTTGGAAAAGGACTTCCCTTTTATTTCCTATAAAAAACCAAGTATTAAGAAATCATTGTTCAGCACTGCCTTGACCTATATGGGCTATGGAGGGTATCTCAACCCTTTCACCCATGAGGGGCAAGTGAACGGTAGATTGCCTAATTTTAGATTTCCCGTGGTAAGTGGACATGAAATTGGACATCAAGTAGGATATTCGGCCGAAAACGAGACCAATTTCATCGGTTATTTGGCCACGCTGTATAATCCAGACCCTTATTTTCAGTATTCCGCATATAGTTATGCCTTGGCCTATACACTAAGCGATATTCGGAACTACGATGAGGAAAAGTTTCAGTTGCTCTACGCTAAACTGAATCCGGGCATTCAAAAGAACTTTCAAGAAATGGCCGATTTTTGGGAATCTTTCGAAAACCCCTTGGAACCAGTATTCAAGTCCATTTTCAATACCTTCTTAAAGGCCAACAACCAAGCGGATGGCATAAAAAGCTATAATGCCGTGGTTACATTAATGGTTACTTATCACCGGAAGCATCCGCTTTAAATATCAGTTTTACCAAGCGTGGAATCTTGTACATATAATGCCCAGAGATCGATGTTAAAAAGTAAGGGTTAAAACCCACTTCCTGCAAATGTTAAAAAAAGAAAAGGACTACAAAAATCACTTTGCTTCTTATATCTTTAGAGCGACTAATTAACTAAACCTTTTACAATGAAAATGAGACTTTTAGCGCTCACCGTTCTTTGGTGTGGCGTGTCCCTGTTTGCCCAGGATTACTTTCCAGAAAATGACGGGGTAAAATCAAAAAACAATAACTATACGGCCTTCACCAATGCCAAAATCTTCATCACTGCAACGCAAGTCGTAGAGAAAGGTACCCTACTTATTCAAAATGGAAAAGTGGTCCAGGTCGGTAAGACCGTTTCAATTCCTAAAAATACAGTGTTAGTAGATTTGAAAGGTAAATTGATCTACCCTTCCTTTATAGATATCTTCTCCGATTTTGGCGTAAAAAAACCAAAGCGTGCTGAAGGTTCAGGGCGTTCTCCCCAGTATGATACCACCAGAGATGGTTTTTATTGGAACGACCATATTATGCCCGAAAAAAATGCCGTTGCAAGTTTTGCCTATGACGACAAAAAAGCGAAGGAACTTCGGAATGCAGGTTTTGGGGTCGTCAATGCCCACATACAGGACGGAATTGCCCGTGGCACGGGGGTTTTAGTGGCCTTGAACGGTCAAGGCGATGATTCACGACGGATTTTGGATGATAAATCCGCCCAATATTTTTCCTTTTCAAAAAGTGTCGCTTCAAGGCAGTCCTACCCTACTTCACTAATGGGTTCCATGGCTCTGTTACGACAAATGTATACGGATGCCAACTGGTATGCAGCAGGTAACGTGGATACAAAGGACCGCTCTTTGGAGGCTCTAAACGCCAATAAAGGGTTATCCCAAATCATTGCAGCAGGTACTAAGAGTAATGTGCTCAGAGCTGACGGCATAGGGGATAAAAACGGAATTCAATATGCCATTTTGGGGGGTGGTGATGAATATGAGACCATTTCGGACATTAAAAACACCAATGCAAAACTCATTCTCCCTTTGAATTTTCCCGATGCCTATGACGTGAGTAACCCCTACCAAGCAATGTACCTTTCATTGGAGGATATGCGGCATTGGAACCAAGCCCCTTCAAATCCTAAGGTATTGGCAGATAACGGGGTTGTCTTTTCCTTTACGTTAAATGGATTAAAATCCCCATCAAAATTAATGGGCAACCTTCAAAAGGCCATTCGGTACGGATTATCAAAAACCAAAGCACTTGAGGCCTTAACAACGGTGCCGGCACAAATCCTTGGAAAATCAAATACAATAGGGTCGTTACAACAAGGCCGTTATGCCAATTTCTTGATTAGCTCCGGAGATATTTTTGATAAGGGAACCACACTCTATGAAAACTGGGTACAGGGTACCAAAAATGTAATCAATGATAAGGACCAAAAGGATATCAGAGGGGATTATGATTTGACAGCAGGCAACCAAACCTTTACCCTTTCCATAAGCGGTGAGCGGGGGAAACCTAAGATGGAAGTCAAGAAAGATACTGTAAAATTGAAATCCAAATTCAGCTATACCAATGATTGGCTGAATCTTTCCTTTACTTCCAAGGGCAAAAACTATCGTATGACCGGATTGGTACGATCCAACTCCAATACCCTTAAAGGTAAGCTAATGCTCCCTACTGGAGAGGAATCGTCGTTCACAGCTACGCAGACCAAAGCCTTTTCTGCAAAAGAAAAAGAGAAGAAGACCGAAGAAAAAGTGGAGATGGTTTCGGTTACCTATCCCAATTTGGGCTATGGGTATTCCTCGATTCCAATATCAGAAAATATTCTGTTTAAAAATGCTACGGTTTGGACAAGTGAGGAGGCAGGTATCCTTGAAAATACCGATGTACTTGTCAAAGACGGCAAGATCGCAAAAATCGGTAATGACCTCAAAGCAGGCAGGGCCGAGATAATCGATGCCACAGGCAAACACCTTACTGCAGGAATCATTGATGAACATAGCCATTTGGCAGGCCTAGCCATTAACGAAGCTGGACATAATTCTTCGGCAGAGGTTAAAATGGAGGATGTGGTAGACCCAGAGGACATAGGTATTTATCGCAACTTGGCCGGTGGTGTTACTTCCTTGCAATTGCTTCACGGCTCAGCGAATCCCATTGGTGGCCGCTCGGCAATCCTTAAGCTAAAATGGGGTGAAAGTGCCCAAAATATGATCTATGATGATTCTCCAAAATTCATCAAGTTCGCCTTGGGGGAAAATGTAAAACAAAGCAACTGGCAAAGTTTCAGTCGTTTTCCGCAAACCCGTATGGGGGTAGAGCAGGTGTTTATGAATTATTTCCAAAGAGCGAAGGAATATGATGTCAAAAAGAAAAGTGGCCAACCCTATCGCCTTGATGAGGAAATGGAAACCTTGGCAGAAATCTTGAACGGGGAACGTTTTATTACTTGCCATTCCTATGTGCAGAGCGAAATAAACATGCTGATGAAGGTCGCCGATACCTTTGGCTTTAAGGTGAATACCTTTACCCATATTTTAGAAGGCTATAAGGTGGCCGATAAAATGGCCGAACACGGCGTTGGGGGCTCTACCTTTAGCGATTGGTGGGCCTATAAGTATGAGGTCAAGGATGCCATACCCTACAATGCGGCCATTATGCAGAGCCAAGGCGTTACCGTGGCCATCAACAGCGATGATGCCGAAATGTCCCGAAGATTGAACCAAGAGGCTGGAAAAACAGTCAAATATGGCGGGGTATCCGAGCTGGAAGCTTGGAAAATGGTGACTATCAATCCTGCGAAGCTATTGCACCTAGATTATCGCGTGGGCAGTATCAAAGAGGGCAAGGATGCCGATTTGGTATTGTGGACGGACCATCCGTTATCTGTTTATGCCAAAGCCGAGAAAACCTTAATCGAGGGAGCCACTTACTTTGATCTGGAAAAGGACAAACAGCAGCGTAAAGCCATCAAAGATGAGCGCAACAAACTAATTAGTATGATGCTCAAGGAAAAAGAAGGGGGCGCTAAGACCCAAACCCCGAAAAACACCAAAAAAGAAAAGTTTCACTGCGACAGCTTATAAAA
>JAGLKG010000293.1 GCA_023141835.1 Maribacter sp.
AACAATTGGAACCAAGGGGAAGAAATTGTTACTTATAGGGCACCTGGATACGGTTTTTGAAGAAGACAGTCCATTCCAATCCTTTGAAATGATCAATGACAGTATTGCCCATGCCCCTGGCGGAAATGATATGAAAGGAGGGGATGTAATCGTGCTTTATGCATTAAAGGCCCTGCATGAAAACGGACTTCTTAATAATGCACAGATCATTGTGGCATTCACAGGAGACGAGGAGAGCACGGGAAAACCCTTGGATATTAGTAGAAGGGATTTGGTGGATGCCGCCAAACGCAGTGATATTGCTTTGGGCTTTGAAACCTCGACAGGATTTAATTATGCAACCGTGGCACGCAGGGGCGCATCGGGCTGGGAGGTTGAGGTTGAGGGCAAACGTGCCCATTCATCAGGTGTCTTTAATGAAAAGGTGGGTGCTGGAGCCATATTTGAAATGTCACGAATTTTAAATGGATTTTACAATGAAGTCCGAGGTGAAGAATACTTGACCTTTAATCCTGGGATGCTGCTGGGAGGAACCTTTTTGGATTATGACATAAAAACAGGAAAGGGTACTGCTTTTGGAAAAAGCAATGTGGTTGCCCAAACGGCCGTTGTAAAAGGGGGGTTGAGATTTATATCGGAAGCACAGAAAGAAAATGCACGGGGTAAAATGCGGGCCATAGTTGCCAAAAATCTTCCGAACACTTCGGCGAAAATCAAATTTACCGATAGCTATCCCGCGATGGGCCCTACTGTGGGTAATAGGGATTTGTTGAAGCAATTGGACCAAGTGAGTTTGGATTTAGATCAAGGCGAGGTTTTGGCCTATGACCCTGGAAAGCGTGGAGCAGCGGACACTTCATTTGTGGCGGCTTATGTTGATTGTTTAGACGGGTTGGGAACTATGGGTTCCGGGGCGCATACCCCTCAAGAAACGGTTAATTTGAATACGATGGAGGCATTGACCAAACGCGCGGCGGTATTGATTTACCGTCTCATTAACCAATAAAGGATGATTGTATTAAGGCTGGATGATCAAATAGTCAAAATTGATGCGGGTGAATTAGTTGGTTATGAGGTTGATGGCCATGAATTTATGCATCAAAAAGGAAGTCCGGGATGGCGGAATTCAGATACTGAGATGTTTCCGATTATCGGTCCAACGGCTGAAGCTGATTTCAAGGTTAAAACACCTTACGGAAGTGCAATACAGGACCAACATGGTCTTCTAAGGGAGCTTGAGTATGTTGTTGCGCATCAATCTGATCGAATGGTCGTTTTTGAGAAAGAATATAGGGCCGGTACCAAGGTCAAGAATTCAAAATACCCAGAAAAATCATGGGTTGAGGACTTATCCTGGCCTTATAGTTTTAGGTTTCTAAAAACCGTTCAACTCAATGAGAAGGGACTGAAAATAACATTCAATATTTCAGGGGAAAAGGGTATGCCTTTTATGTTGGGATATCATCCGGCATTTAAACTTTATCTTGAAAATACGCTGATTAAGGCGTTTGACAAGAGCATATCAATACCTGAAATAATGAAATCAGGAAGCAAGGCATTGCAAGTTTCGGATTGTGAGGTAATTACTTTGAAAGATGTCAAAAATCTAACCATTAGAACCGAAGGTTTTGGTAATTTTATGCTATGGACGGAAGTGACCAATATGCTGTGTATCGAGCCCATTACTTTTTATCCCTATGCTGTGGAACAACAGCATTTGGATCAGGGATTTATGGTATTAAATAAGAATGGAGCTGAATTTGTCGTAGAATTACTTCCATTTTGAATTGACAAACAACTGATAAATTATAAAAAGAACCAGATGAAATTTAATTTGACCTTAATCACGATATTGCTGACAAGTTTAACATTTGCACAAGAAACCATGAAAGAAATATTACCCTATAAGACAATACCTAAGGCCCCAGAAATGTATACGGCTGCCAATGTAACGGCGCGAATGATCGATGGTCTTGGTTTCCGCTATTATTGGGCGACCGAAACACTTTCAAACGAAGACCTTAAGTATAGGCCAAGTACAGAAGGACGATCTATTGCAGAAACCATGGAGCATATTTACAATCTGTCACGGATTATACTTAATTCGGCCAAGAAGATGCCCAACGACCAGACCCTAAAACAAGAGAAGCCCAAAATTACGGACTTAAGAAAGCGCACGCTTGAAAATTTCGAAATGGCAAGTGAACTGATTAAAAAATCGACAGATTTGTCTGAACATAAAATTGTTTTCATCAATGCTAAGGGTTCTAGTGAGTTCCCATTTTGGAACCAAATCAACGGTCCCATTGAAGATGCTGTTTGGCATGCCGGCCAAATTGTACAGATGCGTCGTTCTGCAGGAAATCCTTTCAATTCCAAGGTTAGCGTTTTTATGGGAAATGTAAGGGATTAACAGTGGTCGAAATTATTAGAACCAGTTCTGAGAATCAGGATTTTATTGATCTTGTAAAATTCCTTGATGCTGATTTGGCTGAAAGGGACGGGGGTGACCATGCTTTTTATGATCAGTTCAATAACATCGACGGTATTAAACATGCCATTATACTGTATGAAAATGGTAAACCTATGGGCTGTGGTGGTATTAAGGAGTTTGAACCAGATACCATGGAGGTAAAACGCATGTATACCAAACCGGAAAGTAGGGGCAAGGGCTTTGCTTCTAAAATAGTAATGGAGCTGGAATACTGGGCAACTGAAATGTCCTATGAAAAGTGCATTTTGGAAACGGGAAAAAGACAACCTGAGGCCATTGCGCTTTATGCTAAAAAAGGGTATAAGGTTATGCGCAATTATGGCCAATATGCTGGTATTGAGAATAGTGTTTGCTTTGAAAAAGCATTGAATTAATTATCATAGTATGACAATTGTCATGTTTTTTTTCAATAATAGGCATTAATTTTGTACGTTTTTGGATACTTTTCGAAAATAATAACGATGAACGGTATCTTAAAAAATTTAACCTATTATCAATGAATTTATGACAAAAGCGCACTCATTCCATATTCCTGTTATGGGCATTGGATTTACTGTTGATACCCCCTTGAAAGTTGCCCAATACGGTATTGATTCAGTTATATCGCTCGTAGATGACATTCTTCTTGAAAAATTGAGAAAGATGTATTGCGAGCAATACGAACTTCCTTATAAAGAGATTACGGACAAAATTGAGGATTTTAGGGCGAAGAGAATTACTTCTTATCTCAACTTGATCAATGATTTGACCGAAAAGAAATTTAGGGAATTAAAGAATGCCACCATTGACAAAGGCAATGAACTAAGGGAGTATTTAAATATGTTGCCAGATGGTACAACCTTAAAAAAAGAATTCAAGGGCCTAGCCGACAAATATCTTAATATAAACGATGCGAGTAGCTGGATAAAGGATAATTTGTCTATAGGTAGTATAGATGTCAATATTATGACCAAGATAGATAAGGTCAACTACGTAAAGGGAGAGAAACTATCCTCAGAATTTAACGATGCACATGCGGCCCTTAGGGGATTTGCCCAAAGCGACCTTGAATCCTCTGTAATTCTATCCGCAGGAATGAATCCGAGGTTATATGGTTATATAGAACAATTTGAGGATTTTTATCCAGATGAAAATGGGTATGTAAAAAAGAAGCTCGTATTAAAGGTAAGTGACTATAGGTCTGCGTCTATCCAAGGTAAATTTTTGGCAAAAAAAGGAATTTGGGTTTCTGAATATAGGATAGAATCGGGGTTAAATTGCGGCGGGCATGCATTTGCCACCGATGGGTTTCTCCTTGGACCTGTATTGGCCGAGTTTAAGGATAAAAAAGAAGAATTGATACAATCGACGTACGAAGTTTTGGTACAAGCGCTGAACAATAAGGGCAGAACTGTTCCAAGAACAACCTTACCGTTAAAAATCACGGCCCAAGGTGGAGTTGGTACAGCAGAAGAGCACCAATTTCTTATTGATACCTATAATTTGGATTCAGTGGGTTGGGGGACGCCATTCCTTTTGGTTCCTGAGGCAACAAATGTCGATGATACTACTTTGGAAAAATTGATTGGAGCAAAGGAAGACGATTTGTATTTGAGCAATATCTCTCCACTTGGAGTTCCGTTTAATAGTCTGAGGGGCAATACCAAGGATATTGAAAAAAAGGCTCTGATTGAAAAGGGAAGACCTGGTAGTTCGTGCCCAAAAAAATTCGTTTCTTTGAATACCGAATTTACAGATAAGGCCATATGTGTGGCCTCTCGTCAATATCAACATTTGAAGATAAAGGAATTAAACAAGGACGAAATTTCTTCGGAAGCTTATACTAGGGAATATAATAAAATAGTGGACAAATCATGTATCTGTGTAGGTTTGGGCACTTCGGCATTATTGGTCAATGATTTAAACACTAAGGTTGAAGGAAAGGGTGTTTCAGTATGTCCAGGACCGAATATGGCCTATTTTTCCAAATCAATGAGTCTAAGGGAAATTACGGATCATATTTACGGAAGGACCAATGTGATAACTAGATCCGATCGTCCCAATATGTTTATAAAAGAGTTGTCGATTTATATTGATTATTTAAAAAACAAGATTGCGGAAATACGTGATGTCCTAAATAAGAAGCAAGAAAAGTACCTCTTCACTTTCGTGAATAACTTAAAAGAAGGGGTCAACTATTATGAAAGCTTGTTCAATGCATCAAAAAATGTAGTTGAGGATGCAAAATCCCTGATTTTGAATGAATTAAATGCAAGTAGGCAAACTTTACAATTGATACAAGTAGAAATTGAGAACTTGATCGCTTCCAAAAATGTGGTAGGGTCTGGAGTTTAAGCCGATTGATTCTTTCGAGGTATATTGGGTGATAGACCTTAACAAACTTTTGCAATGAGAAGTAATTATTTGGTTGTATTACTCTTTTTTGTGCAAATCCTTTGGATGGGCTGTGGTGAATTTGTTTCCAAAAAACAAGACGTAAAAAAAACTCCGAAGGTTTCTACTACCATTACTGCATTGCCCAAAATTGTAAAATCACCTAAGGATAATCCACTTACTAGTGAAAAGCAGGAACTTGGACGATTATTGTTTTACGACCCCATTCTCTCAGGAAGTAAGGATGTGGCCTGTGCAACCTGTCATCACCCCAATAATGGCTACGCCGAGTTCTTGGATATTTCAATCGGCCCCAATTCCAAAGGGCTAGGAAGTAAACGAAAGTTCAATACTCCAAATGATATTCCTTTTGTAAAACGTAACTCCCAAACCATCATTAACACCGCATTTAATGGAATAAATACTTATAGTAAATATGATCCTGCAAATGCCCCAATGTTCTGGGACAATAGGGTGAAAAGTTTGGAACTGCAAGCTTTGGAACCTATAAAGGCTTTTGAGGAAATGCGTGGGCATGATTTTTCGGAAACTGAAATTTTGGATGAGGTTGTTCGCCGTTTAAATAAAATTCCGGAATATCGCGAATTATTTAAAAAGGCCTTTGGTACAGAGGAGGCCAATATTGAGAATCTTGGAAAGGCGATTGCGGCTTTTGAGCGTAGTTTGGTCACCAATAACTCGCGTTTTGATAAATATATGCAAGGGGATAATGATGCCATCTTGATTTCAGAAAAAGAAGGTTTTGAGCTTTTTAAGAAAGTAGGCTGCGCCAATTGTCATAATGGACCTATGTTCTCTGATTACAAGGTCCATGTGCTCAGTGCCCCGAAGAATAATAAACTGCCTACTCCGGATATGGGCGTAAAAGATAGCTTCGGATTTAGGACACCTTCCTTAAGAAATCTAAGATTCACAGCACCTTACATGCACAATGGGAGTCTAAAAACCTTAAAAAGGGTATTGGAGTTTTATGAGGATATCTCAAATGGGAAAAGCAGACACCCTTTGGTTGCCAAAGAACAATTTGATCCTTTGGTTCGGGAATTGGAACTGACCGTAAAGGAAATGTCACTTATTATATCCTTTTTGAACACCCTTAATGATGATAGCTTTGACAAAACCTTTCCGGAAAACGTTCCTAGTGGTTTACCTGTGGGAGGGAATATTCATTGAAAATTATCCGTTTTGCTTACATTTGGATAATGCAAAGGTTTTTTCCATTTCTCGATTGGGGCTCAAAATATCAAAAAGGTTTTTTTGCCAAAGACTTGGTTGCGGGTCTAACGGTTGGGATTGTCTTGATTCCACAAGGTATGGCATATGCCATGATTGCAGGGTTACCACCTGTTTATGGCCTATACGCATCCCTATTCCCATTAGTAGTGTATTTGTTTCTAGGAACATCCCGAGAATTGGCGATAGGCCCGGTTGCTATGGACTCTCTTTTGGTAGCGGCAGGATTGGGGGCTTTGGCGTTGACAGATGTTGAGAGTTACATTGCAATGGCTATTTTTCTTGCCTTTTTAGTTGGAGCCATACAAGTATTACTAGGGCTTTTTCGTATGGGATTTTTGGTCAATTTCTTGTCAAAACCGGTAATTAGTGGTTTTACCTCGGGTGCAGCATTTATTATTGTATTTAGCCAACTACATCATCTATTGGGGGTTGATATTGAAAAAAGCAATAAATTCCATCAATTGATTATCAACGCTTTTGGAGAAATCCACCAGACCAATGGGTATGATTTGGCTATTGGTATTGTGGGAATCTTGATTATTGTGCTTATCAAAAAATTGAATAAAAAAATACCTTCGATTTTATTAGTTGTAGTTTTAGGTGTTTTAGCGGTTTACTTTTTAGACCTTCAGAGTTATGGGGTAAGGATTGTCGGCGAAATCCCAATGGGTTTACCAGAATTTCAAATTCCTGATATTACATTCAAAAATAGTATGGATCTTTGGCCCATTGCCTTGGCCTTGGCTTTAATAGGATATCTAGAGGCAATTTCAATTGGGAAATCTATAGAGGAAAAAAAGGATAAGGAAACCATTGATGCCAATCAAGAATTGGTTGCTCTTGGGACCTCGAATATCGTAGGTTCATTTTTTCAATCCTATCCCGTGACTGCAAGTTTTTCCCGTTCGGCCATTAATTATGAAATTGGGGCCAAGTCAAATATATCGGCATTGTTCAGCGTGATAATGGTAGTTTTTACATTGCTATTTTTGACACCATTGTTCTACTACCTGCCAAATGCTATTTTGGCCAGTATTATTATGGTCTCCGTAATCGGACTCGTTGATTTTGAATACCCGAAAACCTTATGGAAGTTTAGGAAAGATGAATTTGTAGTGCTCATATGTACCTTTCTTATTACTCTGTTCATAGGAATAAAGGAAGGTATTTTGATTGGGATACTTTTTTCCCTTTTGCTTATGGTATATAGAACCTCCAAGCCACATTTTGCTATTCTGGCAAAAATTCGTGGTTCTGATTATTACAAGAATGTAGAAAGATTTGGCGAGGAAATAGAAAATCGTGATGACTTACTCATATTGAGGTTTGATGCTCAATTATATTTTGGCAACAAAAACTATTTTAAGGCCCATTTGTTAAAACAGGTAAATGCCAAAGGAGATAAATTAAAAGGAGTCATTTTGAATGCGGAAGCTATTAATTATATAGATTCTACAGCTGCCAATATGTTGATTTCGGTGATCAATGATTTGCATGGGAGAAACCTTCAATTTTATATAGCTGGAGCAATAGGGCCAACAAGGGATATTATCTTTAGTGGTGGAATAATCGATGTACTACGAAAAGATTTTCTGTTTGCAAAAACCAAGGAAGCTGTAGCTTATTTTGATACCCCTGGGGTTGTGCCTGATTTTCGCAAAAAAATAGCACATCAGAGTACGGACTACCGTAACTAGTGTTATTGGGAGATTGAAACTAACGTTCCAGTATTGATGGGATAGTAGCAGAATGAAAAACCACATTCTTGATTTTTTAGGAATGAATTTTAAAAGTGGAAAGATGAATATTGAACAGATTTATACAGGATGCTTGGCCCAAGGGGCTTATTATATCGAAAGCAATGGGGAGGTTGCCATTATTGATCCGTTACGTGAGGTTGAACCCTATCTGAAAAGGGCCAATGCAGACAGGGCGAAAATCAAATATATTTTTGAAACCCATTTTCATGCTGATTTTGTAAGCGGACATATAACGCTTTCCAAGGAAACTGGCGCGCCTATTGTTTACGGACCATTGGCCAATCCTTCTTTTGATGCCATAATTGCAGAGGATAATCAGGAGTTTACATTAGGGGGCATAACTATCAAAGTGTTGCACACCCCAGGCCATACCATGGAAAGTACTACCTATCTTTTAAAAGACCCAAACGGAAAAGACTATGCCATTTTTTCGGGTGACACCCTGTTTTTAGGTGACGTAGGTCGGCCAGACCTTGCACAAAAGGCAACTGATATGACCCAAGAGGATTTAGCAGGAATTCTTTATGACAGTTTGCGAACAAAAATAATGCCCCTGGCAAATGAAGTTATTGTTTATCCAGCCCATGGGGCAGGATCTGCTTGTGGCAAGAATATGATGAAAGAGACTGTAGATACCTTGGGTAATCAAAAAAAAATAAACTATGCGCTACGTTCCGATATGACCAAGGAGGAATTTGTCACAGAAGTTACAGCAGGCTTATTGCCACCACCAAAATATTTCCCATTGAATGTTAAAATGAACAAGGAGGGTTACGAAGATTTCAATGAGGTACTGGATAGAGGCAATAAGGCCCTATCACCAAGCGCATTTGAAATAGCCGCAAATGAAGCAGGGGCCCTGGTATTGGACGTTCGACATCAAAATAATTTTATAGAAGGACATATACCTCGATCTATTTTCATTGGCCTAAACGGTGATTTCGCACCATGGGTGGGGGCTTTGATTGCAGATATACAACAACCTTTATTACTGGTTGCTCCAGACGGCAAGGAAAAAGAGGCAGTAACCCGTTTGGCAAGAGTAGGTTTCGATGGTACAATTGGTTATTTAAAAGGTGGGTTTGAAGCTTGGAAGAAAGAGGATAGGGATTATGACACCATAACATCAGTGACAGTAGATAATGTTCAGGAGCGAATCAACGCTAGGGAAATATCTGTTTTTGATGTTCGTAAGGAAAGCGAATACCGGTCCGAACATGTTGTTGATGCAAAAAATACGCCATTGGGCTTTCTAAATGACCATTTGGTTGAGTTTCCCAAAGATCAACTTTTCTTACTATATTGCGCCGGAGGATACAGGTCAATAATTGCGGCATCAATTCTAAAAAGTAGGGGAGTACATAACCTAATCGATATAACTGAAGGATTTAAGGCCATTAAAACTTCAGGAATAAAAGTGACCGACTATGTGTGCCCAACTACCTTATGAATGGATTGGATTTAGAACTGGAAATCCAATAAAATGAATTACAGCAAGGACGCATTACCTGTCCGGCTGAAATTAAGGTGGTAGTTTTTTATTTAGCAGATTATCAGATAAAATAGAATAGTATGAAAAAGAATTTGGGCGGTTTAGATAGATTTATTCGGATTACCTTGGCATTAGTTGCAGGGCTTTTGGTATATTTTGAAATGGTCGGAGATACACTATCTATAATTTTGCTGGCCGTTGCTGCGGTATTTGTGATAACTAGCTTGGTAGGTTTTTGCCCTTTATATGGTCTAGTGGGACTGAATAGTTGTAGCGTGAAACACGATTGAGTTACAATTTTGATTTAAACCCCTTCCCAATGCTGACTTTAATCATAGTTTAAATTTTTAACAGGGTTTATTTTACTTTTTGATAAACAAAAACTTAAGATCATGTCAAGCGTATTACCCTTAGTCAATTGGAGCAATGGAATTATAATGATTGCTGTTTTTGCCATTGTAGTCGTAGCCTTGGTTATAGCACTATTGATCTTTATGAACAGTGGGACTAAAGATTAGGGTTAAACAAGGATTGCTTCTTTTTTACGATTTGGTCCGAACAGTCCGAATTTTAAAAGATTTATGTGGACCGATCAATAGTGTTCAGAATCCATGACTTTTGAAAACTGCCGTGGTTTGTGCGGATTTCTGGCTACGAATGATTGAATGATCCGTTCAGTTTCCAATGTGTTTTTTTGGGGAATAATAAATGTTTCCAAATCCTCGAATTTATTTATTTGGATTTCTTTTTCGATAAAACCATACCCGGTATATATCCCATCCCTTATACATATAAAAGCACTTTCACTTGAGGTTCTTCCTTTTTCTTGGATAATGAGATGGTCACTTTTATCCTTTATAGAATGGATGGCCTGCTCCACTTTTTTATTGTAGGATTCTGGGCTTTCATCCCCTCGACAAATCCCCTCACATTGTTTGATTCTATAATGGGAACAGGAATCCACATTTTCCTGCAAATGACAATACTTGGCGCAAAGGGAAAAATCTTTACAGATTCCCTCAAGATACAATCTGCAATCCGTA
>JAGLKG010000294.1 GCA_023141835.1 Maribacter sp.
TCATACGAAAGGACCGTGAAAATCTGTCTAAAGAAAAGCTTGAATTTGCTTCAGATCGGAAAATAAACACCTTGGAGGAGGCAATGAAAGGTGCCGATGTGTTCATCGGTCTTTCGATAGCTGATATAGTCTCTCCCGAAATGTTGAGTTCTATGGCAAGGAATCCCATAGTATTTGCTATGGCGAATCCCAACCCGGAAATAGGGTACGACCTGGCATGTAGAACACGGGAAGATATAATCATGGCAACGGGCCGTTCCGACCATCCTAATCAAGTGAACAACGTCCTGGGGTTCCCGTTTATTTTTAGGGGAGCTTTGGATGTCAGGGCGACGAAGATTAATGAGGAAATGAAGATGGCTGCGGTAATTGCCTTGGCGGAATTGACAAAACAAGCGGTCCCAGAACAAGTAAATATTGCCTATTCCGAGACTAGGCTTGCTTTTGGTAAAGATTATATAATACCTAAACCATTTGATCCACGTCTAATTGCCGAAATCCCACCTGCCGTGGCAAAAGCTGCAATGGATAGCGGCGTTGCAAAAGAACCGATTACAGATTGGGGCAAGTACCGGGAACAACTGTTACAACGTTCGGGCAGCGATAATAAAGTGGTTCGGTTACTTCACGATAGAGCCAAAGGAAACCCTAAGAAAATAGTATATGCCGAGGCGAATCATCTAGATGTTTTAAAGGCGGCCCAGATTGTTTTCGAGGAGGGTATAGCGATTCCGATATTATTGGGAAACAGGAAGGTGATCCAGGAGCTGAAAAAGGAATTGGAATTTGATGCAGATATTTGCATTATTGATCCAAAAGCAAGTGATTCTTTGGAGAAAAGGAATCAATATGCCACAAGGTATTGGCAAGGGACCAAAAGAAAAGGCGTTACCTTGTATGGTGCTAAGACAAAAATGCGGGAACGTAACTATTATGCGGCAATGATGGTCTCCGAAAATGATGCCGATGGAATGATTTCTGGTTATTCAAGAGCCTTTCCAACAGTTATAAAACCGGTTTTTGAAGTCATTGGCAGGGCTAAGAAAGTAAAGCGGGCCGCAACCGTGAATATCATGAATACGGAGCGGGGCCCCTTGTTGTTGGCAGATACCTCAATCAATATTGATCCCTCTGCAGAAGAATTGGCAGAAATCGCATTGATGACAGCAAATTTGGCCAAAGCTTTTAATTTTGAACCGGTGATAGCCATGTTGTCTTATGCTAATTTTGGTTCATCAACCCATCCCAATGCAAAAAAAGTTGCTGAAGCGGTGAAGATATTGCACGAATCTCATCCTGAATTGAATATTGATGGTGAGATTCAAACAGATTTTGCCTTGAATATGGAGTTGCACCAGAGTAACTTTCCATTTTCCAAATTGGCAGGCAAGAAAGTAAACACTTTGATTTTTCCGAATTTGGAGTCTGCCAACATTACCTACAAATTATTAAAAGAATTAAACGGTGCCGATTCTATAGGCCCGATAATGCTGGGTCTGAAAAAACCTGTACATATCCTTCAGTTGGGAGCGGATGTCGATGAAATGGTCAATATGACGGCCGTGGCGGTCATAGATGCCCAGGAAAGGGAGAAGCGAAAAAAAGCTAAAAATTAAGAGTAGTTTACATTTTAAAACCATAACAAATGATTACCCACCTCAAAGGAAAATTAGTTGAAAAGAATCCTACTTATGTTGTAATAGAATGTGCCGGTATTGGGTATTTTGTAAATATTTCCTTGAATACATTTTCCAGTATCAAAGATGAGGAGAACATTAGTTTGTTTACACATTTGCAGATTAAAGAAGATTCACATACTTTGTTCGGTTTTGCTGAGAGGTCTGAAAGGGAGATTTTCAGGTTGTTACTTTCGGTTTCAGGGATAGGGTCAAGTACTGCGCGGACCATGCTTTCTTCCCTGTCTCCAGCTCAAATACGCGATGCCATTGCCAGTGGTGATGTGCCTACAATACAAGGGATTAAGGGAATTGGGGCCAAAACTGCACAAAGGGTTATTCTTGACCTTAGAGATAAGATTTTAAAAGTCTATGATATTGACGAAGTTTCCGTCAATTCAAACAATACAAATAAAGAAGAAGCGTTATCTGCTTTAGAGGTTCTTGGATTTGTCCGAAGACAGGCTGAAAAGGCTGTGGACAAGGTATTGAGTCAAGATACCTCACTAAGCGTTGAGGACATTATTAAACGAGCGCTTAAAAATTTGTAATAAGTTTGAAAAAAGGGGCAAAACAATTTCTTAAATCAACATTTAAGCTCATTATCCTATTTGTTCTTTTCCTAGGTTCCGTAGATTTTTCATACGCTCAGGAAACAGAGGGGGGGGAGGCCGATGAACAGGCAGTTGATTCTGTGAAAACAGGCTTTTCTTTAGGGAGATTGAAGTTTGATAACCCCCAGAGTATTACCTCAAAATATATCTATGACGAGAAATTGGACAGATATATCTTTTCTCAGAAAGTAGGTGATTTTGATATAGGTTACCCTATTATCCTCTCTCCTGGACAATACATGGAACTTGTTCGCAAAGAGGGCATGAAAGATTATTTCAAAGCGAAATCGGATGCGTACTCTGGCAAGAAAAAAGGAAGCGAGGAAGCACGTAGAAATCTTTTGCCCAATTTTTATGTAAACAACAACTTCTTTCAGTCTGTTTTCGGGGGTAATACCATTGAAGTGATTCCACAAGGTTCAGTTGCCATGGATTTGGGTGTGATCTGGCAAAAAAATGACAACCCATCACTTTCGCCACGAAATAGAACAAATTTATCCTTTGACTTTGATCAGCGTATCAGTTTAAGTATGCTGGGCAAGATTGGGGAAAGGCTCCAAGTAACCGCCAACTATGATACCGAGGCCACTTTTGATTTTCAGAATATTGTAAAGCTCGATTATACCCCTACTGAGGATGATATCCTTCAAAAAATTGAAGTGGGTAACGTCAATATGCCCCTTAATAGTTCACTGATTACTGGCGCCCAAAGTTTATTTGGTATAAAGACGCAATTGCAATTTGGGAAAACCAAGGTAACTGCTGTTTTTTCCGAGCAGCGTTCACAAAATAATACTGTGGTCGCCCAAGGAGGTGGTACGATCAATGAATTTTCCCTTACCGCTTTGGATTATGACGAGGATAGGCATTTCTTCCTATCCCAATATTTTAGGGATGTTTATGATGCTGCTCTAGTGAACTACCCTTATATTCAAAGTCAGGTTCAAATTACAAGATTGGAAGTCTGGGTTACCAATAGAAGCCAACAAACCTTGAATGTCAGGAATGTGGTCGCCCTCCATGATTTGGGTGAATCGTTGGAGGATCAAACAAGAATTGGAATAAGTAATGGCAATCCACCAGGGTTTTTCAACAATCCAAGCAATGCCCTGCCACGAAACAATGCCAATGATTTAGACCCTGCTTTAATAGGTACTGGTTCCCTTACCGGATCGGTTCGTGATATTGCCACAGTAGAAGCAGGATTCAATATTCCTGGATATCAGGTAAATCAGGGATTTGATTATGCCATCTTGGAAAACGCACGAAAACTGGAAGGCACAAGAGACTACCAATTTCATCCACAATTAGGGTACATATCACTGAATCAGAGATTGAGCAATGATGAGGTACTGGCAGTTGCATTTCAATATACTTACAATGGAGAAGTCTATCAAGTTGGTGAGTTTGCCAATGGTGGTTTGGATGCTACTACAGTTTCCGGAGGTATAAATCCGGTAATCAACAACAATACTTTGATCCTTAAACTCCTTAAAAGCAACATTACGAATATTTCAGATCCTATTTGGGATTTGATGATGAAAAATATATATGCTACAGGTGCCTTTAGATTGAGTGAGGATGATTTTAAGTTGAATATCCTGTATTCCGATCCCACCCCAAGAAACTATATTACCCCAGTTGCCGAAGGTCCCGGTTCTGGTTGGCCGAATACGCCAAAACCTTTACAGGAAAGGATATTGTTGGATGTATTTAACCTAGATAGATTAAACGCTTATAATGATGTGCAGCCTGGCGGTGACGGCTTTTTTGATTTTGTACCTGGACTTACGGTCGATACACAGGGAGGGAAAATAATCTTTACCAAGGTAGAACCTTTTGGTGAGTATATGTTCGAATTATTGGGGAATGGCACCTATGATGTGGCCAACGACCAGGGTTATAACGAAAATCAAAAGAAATATGTCTTTAGGGATATGTATACCCAAACCAAAGCGGCCGCCTTGCAAGATCCGGTCAAAAACAAGTTTTTGTTGAAAGGGCGGTATAAATCTGAAGGAAGCAATGGGATCCCGATTGGTGCATTCAATGTTCCCCGTGGTTCTGTTAGGGTTACGGCCGGTGGCAGGCAATTGCAGGAAGGCATAGATTATACCGTGAATTATCAAGCAGGTACGGTTCAGATTTTGGATCCTAGTCTTGAGGCATCCAACACACCAATAAATATCTCCGTAGAGAATAATGCGGTTTTTGGCCAGCAGACCAGAAGGTTTACGGGTGTAAATGTAGAGCATCAAGTAAACAAAAACTTTATATTGGGGGCCACTTTATTGAATTTGAATGAACGCCCTCTTACACAAAAATCAAATTTCGGAATCGAGCCCGTGAACAACACCATCTTTGGTTTGAATGGTAATTTCTCAACGGAAATTCCTTTTCTAACCCGATTGGTGAACAAGTTGCCGAATATTGATACAGATGTACCCTCCAACCTGTCGGTTCGTGGCGAAGTGGCCTGGTTAAAGCCGAATTCACCAAAAAACGCCAATTTTCAAGGAGAGACCACCACCTATTTAGATGATTTTGAAGGGGCGCAGTCCTTAATAGATATTCGTTCTTCCTTAGGCTGGTCCTTGGCCAGTACACCGTTGGAGTTTGCTCCCGGCGGAGTACTTTCGGGTAGTGCTCCTGAAGACCCTGCAAACTTGATCAATGGTTATGGTAGGGCCAAAATGGCTTGGTATACAATCGATCCAATCTTTTATACAAACCAAAGACCGTCGGAAATCAGTGATAATGATATTTCGACCAACGCCACCCGTAGGGTATTTATAGATGAGGTTTTTCCCCAAGTCGATATTGCCCAAGGGCAGACGACGGTACAGGGAACCTTGGATTTGGCCTATTATCCGAATACCAAAGGACCCTATAATACAAACCCAAGTTTTGAAAATGAAGCTTCCCAAGATAAATGGGCAGGTATTATGCGATCATTGAGCAGCACGGATTTTGAGCAATCAAATGTTGAGTTTGTACAGTTTTGGATATTGGACCCTTATGTAGATGGAATTGCAACAAGTCCGGGAGAATTGGTTTTTAATTTAGGTAATATTTCAGAAGATGTATTAAAGGATGGTAGAAAACAGTATGAGAATGGGTTGCCAGTTGATCCTGAAGCCGCAAATTTAGTACACCTACCTTCTTGGGGAATAGTACCCGCAACACAAGCCCTTGTTTATGCCTTTGATGCTAATGAGAACAATAGGGTTGTACAGGATGTTGGTTTTGACGGATTGGATGATGAAGCAGAAGTTGATATCTATGGGACGGGGGAAGACCCTGCATTGGACAATTATCAATACTATTTAAATCGTGATGGAGGCATTCTAGAGCGCTATTTGGATTTTAACAACCCTGACGGTAATTCACCTGTACAAGTGACCAATACCAACAGAGGGTCTACAACCTTACCCGATGTTGAGGATATTGATCGCGACCTTACCATGAATACGGTAAATAGCTATTATGAATATAGAATTGCAATCAAACCGAATGCAACCATCAACGATAAATATGTTACTGATATCAAGGAAGGTGTTACACCAGATCTACCCAACGGTTCGCAATTGAGCCGTAGATGGATCCAATACAAAATTCCATTGAGTGATTTTACGGATGCAGTCGGAGGAATTACTGATTTCCGGTCAATTAGTTTTATGCGAATGTACCTAACGGGTTTCAGTAGTGACGTTGTGTTGCGTTTTGCCACGTTAGATATGGTGCGTGGCGATTGGCGTACCTATACAAAAACATTACAGGATGAAATGATTGACAATGATCCCTTCGATGACGGGACCATAGTAGATGTGAATACTGTCAATATAGAGGAGAACAATTCAAGAACGCCAATACCTTACGTATTACCTCCAGGTGTTGTTCGCGAGCAATTGAATAATAATAATACCATAATCCGCCAGAACGAGCAATCCTTGTCTTTTAAAGTCGAAAATTTGGAGTCTGAAGACTCCCGAGGGGTTTTTAAAAGTTTGAATATTGATATTCGTCAGTATAAAAAGTTGAGAATGTTCTTGCATGCTGAAAAACTCAATAACAGTGATTATTCAGACGATGCCAATCCCTTGGTAGGTTTTATGAGATTGGGTACAGATCTCTCCCAGAATTTTTATCAAATAGAATTGCCCTTACAATTTACATCTTTTGGTGCTGTTTCGGAAGGCGAAATCTGGCCAGAGGTTAACGAAATGGAGGTTTTACTGAGTGATTTGAACCAAGTGAAATCATTGCGCATTGTAAATAGAAATGATACTCCACTCAATGAACTTCAATTCTTTGAGGTTGAGAATGGTGCCGTAATCCCGATTTCTGAATTTGCTCCAAGAACTTTGGGTAGATTGCGAATAGGAATTCGAGGAAACCCTTCCTTAGGTAGTATACGTAGTATAATGGTAGGTATAAAGAATATAGACAATCTGCCGGCTAGGGGAGAAGTCTGGTTTAATGAGCTTCGCCTAGCTGGATTGGATAACAATGGCGGCTGGGCGGCTGTTGCCTCGGTCGATGCGAATATTGCCGATTTTGCCAGCATGACTGCCACCGGAAGCAAGAGTACCTCTGGCTTCGGGTCCATAGACCAAATGCCCAATGAAAGGGCCCGCGAAGACGCTATTTCCTATGATTTGGTTACCAATGTGAATGTAGGTCAGTTGCTGCCAAAAAAATGGGGCGTTCAAATTCCGTTTAACTATGGTATATCCGAACAAATGATTACACCTGAGTTTGACCCGGTCTATGATGATCTAAAATTGGATGACCTGATTGCCTCGGCACCGACACCAGAAGATGCTGAGAAGACCAGAGAGCAGGCAGAGGATTATACCAAAAGAACAAGTATCAACCTAATAGGTGTTAGAAAAGATAGAGGAGAGGAAGCGGAGGCCAATTTCTACGATGTGGAGAATTTCACTTTTAATTATTCCTATAACGAAACAGACCATCGAGATTTTGAAATTGCCAACCTACGAAATCAAGATGTAGTGACCGGTTTTGTCTACAATCATAGTTTTAATCCGGTTGAGGTGGCTCCTTTTGCTAAAAAAGATTCAATGTTCAACGGTAAATATTGGCAATGGTTAAAGGACTTGAACTTTAATTTATTGCCAGCAAGTTTTTCGGTGAACTCCAATATCAACCGACAGTTTAATCAACAGAAGTTCAGAGAGGTTTTTGAACCTGGTGTAGAATCTTTGGATTTACCTTTTTTACAACAAAGAAATTACTTGTTCAATTGGCAATATGCGGTTAATTATAGCCTAAGCAAATCGTTGAGTTTGATACTGACTGGCAGTAATAACAATATTGTTCGTAATTATTTCGCCGAGGATGGCAATCCTGATTCAGAGATTGACCAGATGTTGGGGTTATGGGACGGTTTTTGGGATTTGGGCGAACCCAACAGGCATTCCCAGGAGATGCAATTGAATTATGAATTGCCTTTTGACAAAGTGCCGGTCCTCGATTTTATCAATGCCCAATATTCGTATACAAGTAACTTTGATTGGCAGCGCGGAGGTGATGCATTAAGAGAAGTGGCTGGCGAGGAAATCAACACAGTTCAGAATGCCAATACCCATAATTTGACCGCTTCATTGAGCATGCAAAAGTTTTATGATCGTATTGGTTTAAAAAAAAGAAATGGTAAGTCGACTGCCAAAAGGGCTCCGGTTCGTAGAGACAAAGCTGGGAATACTGGCAATGTAAGGGAGACAACAGAGAAAAAGACAAGTGCAATGTTCAATACCGTGGTCAATGTTTTGACCATGGTAAAAAGGTTGAACATAAACTATAATGAAAATAATGGAAAGGTGCTTCCGGGATACACACAATCAATTGGTTTTATTGGGACGGCAAGGCCAACCTTGGGGTTTGTATTCGGTAGTCAGGCCGATGTGCGTTTTGAGGCAGCTCGAAATGGCTGGCTTACGTCTTTTCCCGAATTCAATGAGCAATTTATAGAAAGGACCAATAAACAATTGAGTATTACAGCCACGGCCCAACCCATAAGAGATCTTACCATAGACTTATCAGCAGACAGGCAATACTCTAGGAGCTATCAGGAAAGTTTTCAAATAGATGATTTAGGAAATGGTCAGTTTGAATACATTAACCAATTAGGGAATAATTTTGGGAACTTTAGTATTTCTACAATGATGATCGGGACCGCATTAAGCAAGAGTGATGAGTTTAATTCAGATAACTTTGAAAAATTCAAGGAAAATAGATTGACCATCGCCAATCGTTTGGTTTTGGACAGAGGAGAACAACCGGGTACCTTAGATGCTGATGGCTTCCCTGAACGTTATGGAAAAACACAACAGGATGTGCTGTTGCCCGCATTCTTTGCGGCCTATACAGGACAGGATGTCAATAAAGTCAATTTAGAGTCGTTGCGGAAAATTCCCATTCCAAATTGGAACATTAAGTATACGGGTTTAATGCGTGGTAAATGGTTCAAGAAAAAATTCAAGCGATTCTCGTTGAGCCATGGGTATAGGGCATCTTATAGCATTAATTCATTTCAGACCAACTTGGCACGTGAACAATTGATCAATGATGGGTTGGATCCAATAGATACAGAGACTGGGGATCTTCTTCCTGAAAATATCTTGAACAATGTAGTGCTAACCGATCAATTTAACCCGTTGATGCGTGTTGATTTTGAAATGAAAAACTCAGTAAGTGTTTTGGCAGAAATCAGAACGGACCGAATCTTATCCCTTAGTTTTGATAATAACCTGATGACCGAGCAGAATGGTAAGGAGTATACCTTAGGATTGGGGTATCGTATCAAAGATGTGAAATTTGTAGCCAATATCGGAGGGGACAAAACAAGATTGAAAGGTGATTTGAACCTGAAAGCCGATGTTACCCTAAGGGATAATATCACTATTATTAGGAACCTTGATATCGACAATAACCAAATTACGTCGGGTCAGAATTTATTCTCACTTAAATTTACGGCAGATTATGCCTTGAGCAAAAACTTGAATGCCCTGTTCTTTTATGATCATTCATTTTCAAAGTTTGCCATATCAACCGCTTTTCCACAAACTACTATTAATACAGGCTTTACGCTTAGATATAATTTCGGGAACTAGGGGAGTGTTAGCAAGGTCTTTGAATAGGCTTTAATCTCTGGTTTTGGGCATTCAGAATGGCCGACTCCCTGAACACATTCTACGTAGAATTGAAGTTGTAATTTGTTTGAATTACGCAAAAGAATCATTTACATTTGCTTTCTTAATAAAAACATCGAACATGAATATACCATCAGATTTGCAATATACCAAGGACCATGAATGGGTTAAGGTTGAAGGAGACATTGCAACAGTAGGAGTAACCGATTTTGCACAAAGTGAATTGGGAGACATAGTCTATGTTGAGGTCGAAACTGTTGATGAGACTTTAGATAGAGATGAGGTTTTTGGATCTGTTGAAGCAGTTAAGACGGTTTCCGATTTATTCCTTCCTTTAAGTGGTGAGATTGTTGAATTCAATGAGGCTTTGGAAGATGAACCAGAAAAGGTAAATACAGATCCATATGGTGATGGTTGGATGGTGAAAATAAAAATAGGCAACGCTGCTGAAGTTGAAGATTTGCTAAGTGATGCAGACTACAAAGGGCTGATAGGTGCTTAAGAAGTACGTATATGCAATCCTATTTATAAGCTGGATGGTGTTTGTGACATTTTCTAGCTTATATTCTTTTGAGGGAGATGATTTGAGTGCTTTCAATATTCCCTATAGCGATAAGATAGTGCATTTTGTTTTTTATTTTGTTGCTGCTACATTGGGATTTTTATTTTTTCATGAGCAGAACGGCACAGGGGCCTTGTTTAGAAACGGTTTGATGCGTATAGTGTTTTTCCTAGTGTTTTTTGGTATAATTATTGAGGTAGTTCAGGAGAGGTTTACAATGAATAGGTCAGGAGATGTTTTCGATGCATTGGCCAATTCGATAGGTGCGATTAGCGGAGTTACTGCTATGTATATCCTATTTTATAGCCAAAGATGGTTAAAATAAAATATTACTTGTTTTTTTATTAATTATTTAATTAAATTAGCGAACATTAAAATTATTAGATATGGAACTAAAAAAGAATCCCAAAGCAGATTTAAGAAAAAATAGCGGCATGTACTTTGTCATTGGGTTAGCTGTTGTTATGTTTTTGGTCTGGCAGGGGTTGGAATGGAAAACGTATGACAAGACTAATGAATATGATATCTCAATGAATGTTGAAGATATGTTAGACGAAGAAGTTCCGATGACCGAACAGATAAAAACACCACCACCACCACCACCACCTGCCGCTCCCGAAATCATTGAAGTAGTTGAAGATGAGGAAGAAGTTGAGGAGACTGTAATTGAATCTACAGAAACAAGTCAGGAAGAAGAGGTTATAGAGGTTGAGGATGTTGAAGTTGAAGAGATTGAAGAAGATATAGATGTACCTTTTGCCGTAATTGAGGATGTACCTATTTTTCCTGGATGTGAAAATCAAAAAGGAAAAGGTGCGGCTGCGATGCGTACATGTTTTCAACAGAAAATGAACAAACATATCAGCAAAAACTTCCGTTATCCTGAAATTGCCCAAGAGATGGGGGTTCAAGGTAGGGTAAGCGTAATGTTCGTTATACAAAAAGATGGAAGTATTGGCGGTGTGAGAATGCGAGGACCGGATAGGAATCTTGAAAAAGAAGCTAAACGGATTATCGATAAACTTCCTAGAATGACTCCAGGAAAGCAAAGAGGTAGAGCGGTAAGAGTACCGTTTAGTATTCCAATTACCTTTAAATTACAGTAAATAACAAAATAAATCCCATATAATAGAAATCCCTAGCCCAAGCTAGGGATTTTTTTATGACTCAATCTTTTTTTAAACTCCTATAGAAAATTTCCCTAATACGTTCGGGATTAATAAACCCGTTGCCATGTGTTTTATCATACGACGATAATAAAATGGTATTGGACTTTACCATTTCCAAGGAATTTCCAGCATTGATTTCTGCTATAATTTTTGATTTAATGTCTTCTAACATAATCACATGAGTCTCCAACTCCTTTTTGTTGGAAGGTCTGCCGTGTCCGGGTATAATTTTCGTTTCGTTGTTGATAAGGAGTAAAGCTTTCTTTTGTGCATTAATGTAGCCATCAACACTGCCACCATTATTTAAATCAATGTAGGGATACCTACCTGCAAAATAGGTGTCACCCATATGCAATACATTGTTGTTCAGAAAATAGACCATGGCATCGCCATCTGTATGCGCATCATGAACATGAAACGCCATGATGGTCTCATCCCCATCATAAAAGGTGATATCTTCAGAAAATGAAACCTCAGGAAGTATATTACTGCTCAGCTTTTCATCTTTCAATAGTCTTTCATTCAGGCTTTTTCTTACATTGTCATGGGCTACAACTGTGGTGATTTTCGAATTGAATTTCGCATTTCCTCCAGTGTGATCCCCATGCATGTGGGTGTTAAACAGGAAAGAAATGGGCTGGTCGGTAAGTGAACCAATGGCTTTTTTGATTTGATTACTCAAACGCTCAAATTGGTCATCGATCATGAAAATAGTGTTCTGGCCAATGTAAATTCCAATATTCCCGCCTTGGCCGGTCAACATATAAACATTGGGAGTTAGGGTGTCAATGCTTATGGTAACTTCCTTTTCCTGTGCCAAAACCGACGCTATAACGCCTAGGCTCATTACCATTGTTTTAATAAGCTTCATCATCTTCATAATTAAGTATTTAGGAGGTTCATAATGGTTCTATTTCAAAGATAGGATAAACCTTAAATTATAAGAATTATTTTTTCCAATAATCAATTGAACTTCCTAAACAAGAGACTTGCCCGATACTATTTTGAAAATGTTAGCTTGAATAAACTTAGAACCAAAGATATCACTACCAAGCAAATACCTATAAGTGCTGGCAAACTGTTTTCGTCGTAATAAATAATCTGATAAATAAGGATAAGAACTGCAATTATTAAAACCAGCAATACACCTATTTTTATCCACTTATTTTTAATCATAAAAAAAAAATTAAAATGGAGCCTTGTGCCTCAATTTTGACTAATCATTCCCAAGAATATCCACAACCAGTTAAGCCTGACGCGGACACAATTCCGCCTATTGCGCCCATCAAGACCCCTCCTATGCCCATAGTAAAAATACCGATTCCGATAGATATAATTGCCAAACCAGTACCAATGGCCGCCCTACTACATCTTTGCCCTCCTTCAATATTCTCCATTTCTAATAAATCTAATTCTCGCATAATTGTGTATTTATAGTTTATAAACGATTAATGTTTACATCGAAAATAAT
>JAGLKG010000295.1 GCA_023141835.1 Maribacter sp.
CCAAGCTGTGTCCCGTTCAAATGTTCCGGGTTAAAAAAAACATTTATGCTACTCAATTTCATCCAGAAGCCGATGCCGATGAATTTATTTTGCGAATCAATACCTATAAGTATTCCGGATATTTTCCTCCAGAGCAAGCGGAAGAGTTGATAGATTCGATTAAGGATACGAAAGCTCCCATTCCCCAAGAGATTCTTAGGAGATTTGTACAACGGTACAAATCCTAAAGGGAAATACATTGAACAAAAATTTAAAGCTAAAGACAATCAATAGTTGTTTTTAGTTTCAAGACCTTTATTTAGATAAAAATCAACTGGCCCCTTCGATAAGGGTAGTGCTTTTTTTTCATGATTTTAAATATTATAATTTATTGGAACTAATAAAGGTAGCCAATGGTCCCGTGCCAAAAGCTACCTTTAGGTTTAGTTCAACAATGTGTCCTATGAAAGGCCCTAGTCCTGTCCCCATAGAATTACGGTAAGACTAGATCATCCAAAACTATTTTGAAACGTATTCTCAAAATTTGTTAACTTCCATTTTTATACCAAATTCAAATGAAAGGTTTATATTCAATTTTATGCTTTGCACTTTCATTGAGTGTAACCGCCCAGTATTCCAAACAGAACACTGCTGACGTTATTATTTATGGTGGAACAGCAGCTGCCGTTACTACGGCAGTACAGGTTGCCAAAATGGGCAAATCGGTCCTAATCGTTTCTCCAGACAAACACCTTGGAGGTCTTTCATCCTCCGGACTGGGCTTTACCGACACCGGTAACAAAAGTGTCATTGGAGGCCTTGCCCGAGAATTTTACCATCGTATTTACAACTATTATCAGCAACCTGGGACCTGGGTACATCAAAAAAGGGAAGCCTATGGGAATGTGGGGCAGGGAACTCCCGCCATAGATGGCACCAATAAGACCATGTGGATATTTGAACCCCATATTGCGGAAAAGGTCTTTGAGGATTTTATTCGGGAATATAAGATAAAGGTTATCCGCAATGAATGGCTAGATCGTGAGAAGGGCGTAAAAATGGAGAAGGGTGCCATTACATCAATTACGACTTTAAGTGGACAAACCTATACCGGGTCCATTTTTGTTGATGCCACCTATGAAGGAGATCTTATGGCGGCTGCCGAGGTGAGCTATCACGTGGGCAGGGAAGCCAGTGCTACCTATAATGAGCAATGGAACGGGGTTCAAGTGGGCGTATTACACCATGGACATCATTTTGCTGATCGAAAAATTAGCCCATATATTGACCCCAATGACCCAAAAAGTGGTGTATTGCCACGTATATCAGTCGAAGATCCCGGTACAAAGGGTAAGGGTGATAATAAGGTACAAGCCTATTGTTTTAGGATGTGCCTTACTAAGAATGAAAATAATCGGATTCCGTTTGAAAAGCCCAAAGATTATAATCCTGCACAATACGAACTTCTCGTTCGCATATTTGATTCTGGTTGGCGAGAGACTTTTCAAAAATTCGACCCTATCCCTAATTTAAAGACAGATGTAAACAATCATGGCCCTTTCAGTAGTGATAATATAGGCATGAACTATGACTACCCCGAAGCATCCTACGAACGTAGACAGGAAATCATAAATGAACACAAAAACTATCAAAAGGGGCTTCTGTATTTTATGGCCACGGATTCAAGGATTCCCAAAGAGGTACAGGCAGAAATAAGCCAGTGGGGATTGGCAAAAGATGAGTTTACCGATAATGGACATTGGCCCCATCAGATTTATGTACGAGAGGCCCGGCGAATGATAGGAGCATTCGTGATGACGGAAAATGAGATCCAGGGCAAGAACCCCATTGAAAAATCAATCGGAATGGGATCCTATACAATGGACTCCCACAATATTCAACGCTATATAACACCGGATGGGTTTGTTCAAAATGAAGGGGATATTGGTGTTCATCCCAAAGAACCTTACAAAATAGCCTTAGGCACCATTATGCCCAAAAAAGAGGAATGTAAAAATCTGCTTGTGCCCGTTGCCGTTTCAAGCTCCCATATTGCCTTTGGTTCTATCCGAATGGAGCCGGTGTTCATGATATTGGGACAAAGTGCAGGTATTTTAGCGGGCATGGCCTTAGAAGATACTACCGGAATTCATGAGATTTCCTATGAACAACTAAAAAAGCAACTGGTAAAATACGGGCAAGTGCATTAAAATTTCTCCTTAGGCACTTGGAAAGTCAGAAGGTTCAATCTGCGCAAGGTTAACATCAGCCAAAAATAGCGCGTACTAAAACGATTTGTTTTCTTCTATAAAGGTCTAATATTTACGTTTCTAAACCGTATTTCACCCGATTCTGCAGCCTGAAGGGCTATGAATCCTTTGATAAGTTCCTCATTTACCAAATCAATGGTCAAAATCCCATTCACCCATGCTTGCAGGTGATCTTCTTCTAAACTGATTGTATAGGTATTCCATTTATGTAAGGTTTCAACGTGGGCCATCGGGGTCGTTCGTGAAACAACAGCACCCGTCCTATTGTCCTGATTAGGATGTAAATCCCAAATATTGATTTCATAACAATCTGTAAATGACAATTCCTTGTTTTTACACCGAATAAAAACTCCTGAATTAACCGTACTGTCTGGTTTAAATTCCAGTTCGAGCACAAAATCGGTATACTCTTTTTCCGTCATTACAAATCCAGCCCCATCTTTGACGGTGCCAACCAATTCACCATTCTCAAATTGCCAAGTGGCATCCCCGTCAGTAAACCAATTGCTCCCATTTTCTTCAAATAAGACTTCTTGAGGTGCATTGCATTTTGTAAGGAGAACAATGGCAACAAAGGTCATTAAAATAGCGCTAAAAAATTGTTTTTTTTTCATATAATTCAGTTTTAAATTCATATAAAGTTACCCGATAAACAGAGATCAGAAAGGTCTACTTCACCAAATCAAACATTCGGGTATACTTGACGATAAAGCTATTATTCAATGGGCTTCCATCCTGAAGGTTATGGCTATACACTACAAATAGGCCTGTATTGGCACGTTGCAACCAACCAAACCTAAGATTAACAGCCCAAAGATTGTCGACAGTATTGTTTTGCACCAAGCCTTGGATATAGACATTCGGTTTAAATGAATATGATAATTGGCTTATAAACACATTGGCCGTAAAATCACCTACTGGTAAATTAAACCTATTGTACATATAAGTAAAGGCAGTATTGAACCTATCCCCTTGCCGAAACCGCAGTGTACCACTGTTCAAATATCGGCTTCCTCCAAATGACCCCCCTGCAACCGAACGAAGATTAAACGAAATTGGCTTGCTCATATTGGTCGTAAAAACCAATTGTCCCTCGGCATGCTTATAAACGCCAGATGGCACGAATATGTCTTCCGAAATTTCAAAAGGGTCTACCACACCTTCGGTGGTGAAATTGATCCCTGTATGGATTTCCAGTCCACTTTTCCATTCCCAGTGATTATCCACATGTAAAAAGCCTGTTTCCTGGAATCCGTCAAAATTCCAATACCCTCTGTATGAAATATGCGGTCTATGTTCCAAGATTTTGGCATCTTTATTTTTAGGTCTTAAATGATACAAAATCCTTCCTTCGGGTTTTTTGAAGGATGATCTTAGTAAGAAACCAACCTCGGGGTTAAAGCCTTCACCTACTTCGGTATATGCTCCCATTATTTCCCAATTATTCCATAGATAAGCTGTCTGGAATTTAAGGGCGTGTTCATTTTTCGCATCAACTGTCCCTGCAGATTTAGCAAAAAAACCAGACATTCTAGCCTTTCGGCCCAAGCCCAGTTTTCCGTCGACAGCAATGGTCCTATTAAAATCATCACTAGTCTCAAGTCCTTCACGATTAATCAAGACGGCTCCAAGTGCGGTCCTCCCTTTAAATTCATGGTTTACCCGAGCCACCGTAAAATTGTTCTTTTCAATGTTGGCATCGGCAACGTCTTCGGTGAACATGGACAATAGCCCTATATTGGTTCGGTTAACTTTTCCCGAGACACGAGCCCCACCGATTATAGGCACTACATTACCCTCTTCACCAATGCCTATCCTTCTACTAAAAAAGAGATCGACCTCTCCAGGACTTCCGACACTAAATAATCCGGCATTTTCTAAGAAAAAGGGTCTTTTTTCAGGAAAAAAAAGGTTAAAACGATCCAAGTTTACTTGCTGTTGATCTACCTCAACTTGGGCAAAATCAGTGTTATAAGTAAGATCCAATGTTAAACTTGGAGTAATACTATACTTAACGTCTCCCCCAACTTCCGAATCA
Organism: Maribacter sp.; assembly: GCA_023141835.1. GTDB lineage: Bacteria > Bacteroidota > Bacteroidia > Flavobacteriales > Flavobacteriaceae > Maribacter_A. The sequence continues at coordinate 4,288 of JAGLKG010000295.1, forward strand.
AATCTAACATCGGAATCCACTGCTTCAAAATCTTTTGAAAGTTGTCCTAAGACATATGGAATTACCTTTAAGTTGCCTGGTGTTCTAAGATCGAGCCCTGTCAGTGTTCCTGCCAATGAAAGACGCTTCAATAAGAAGCCCACCGGCAATTCTGCCCAATAATCAATTTCATTGTTTTTACGAATGTTTCTGCGGAAATTTATTCCCCAATCCTTACCGGCTTGAAAACGTATTGTACGTAATGGTATGGCAAATTCAGCACTCCAGCCAAAATCTCCTACTTGGGTCTTCACTTCCCAGGAGCCATCCCAATTTATATTGAAACCACCAATAGTACCTCCTTGTTGACGATTGGCATTGAAATTACCCTGACCTTCGTTATCCACTTGAGCATCGAACTCGACCCCTATGGAATTGGTTCCAAAAACAAAGCCATTTTGATTGTCCTTATATGTATCCAATATAAAAATAAAGGCATCGGTATTTTTCAAATCGGCATCCCTTCGAGCATCTGAAACCACCAATTTGTCAGGTTGCGAATCATAGCACACAACCGATACATAAAAAGTAGAAGCCGTATAGGCAATACGTATATCAGTTCGCTCACTTGCAGGTTGCCCAAAGTTAGGCTGTATTTGACTTAAATTGCCAAAAGGCTTTATTTGTTGCCAAACCGCATCATTCAGCACATCGCCATCCAACAATGGCTCTTCTGTGATGGAAATGGCGGTTGCTGTTGGTCTTTCTTTAAGGTTGGTTGTAGTATCCTGTGCGGTTGTTAGAAAGGGAAGGAGAAAAGTACTGCTCAGTACTATTAATTCTGATAATTTCATTTTGGTAGAGCTGGTAAAAAATATATTTATTTAAGATAAGGTAAGTTAAAGATTTCTGCATTAAAAAAATAAAATCAAGAGAAGAAATTATAGTTATTCTTTTAGGCGAGTTACGTGTTATTCCTGAAAAACATTATATTCGGGAAGATTAATGTTTTTCAGAATATTGATTGAGGGTTTAGAGCACTCAACACCAAATTAAGCTAATCAAAAACCAACCACTGATGAAAAATAAACATCCCTATTATTTGACCACTTTATTTCTGGCTTTAGTTTTTCTATGCTCGCCCATAAATGCCCAATTTAAAGATGATTCTGGAACAATTGAAGGCGTTTCCAAGGAGCGCCTTGCGCGATATGATGCTTTCCTCACAAAGGAAATAAAAGAAGGTCGTATTGCTGGTGTCGTTTCGTTGATTTCGAGGAATGGAAAAATTGTGCATAAGACTTCACATGGTCTAAGTAGCCTCGCGGATAAAACACCTATGCCCCAAGACGGAATTTTCCATATTATGTCTATGACAAAACCCATTGTTACTGCTGCATTCATGATGCTATACGAAGAGGGTCATTTTTTCCTTACCGATCCAGTTTCAAAATATTTGCCGCAATTCAAAGAAGTAAAAGTGGCCAAGGACGTAAACAATGGTATAGATGGCCCAACAGAACCTGCCGATAAAGAAATCACCATTGCCCATTTACTTTCGCATACTGCTGGTTTTTCCCATGGCCTTGGAGGGACCAAATTAGATAATGAAACAGCTAACGCATTGTACCGCCAACCGCAAGAAAATATAGAAAGTAGGGTAAATACTTTAGTAAGCCTACCGATGGTAGGCCATCCCGGTGAACAATGGTCTTATAGTGCCTCCCCAGATGTCTTGGCACTACTGATTGAAAAATTCTCGGACAAAACAGTGGCAGAGTTTCTAAAGGAACGCATATTTGACCCCTTGGGAATGACAGACACAGGTTACAATATTTCAAAAAAAAACCAGGGAAGGTGGGTTGCGGTCCATAATTTGGACAAAGATGGAAAATTGATGAATTCAGAGCAACAATTACCTGTTGAAGGGAATACGGTATATGGTGGCACGCATGGCCTCTTCTCGACGGCAAAAGATTACATGAAATTCTGCCAGATGATGATCAATAAAGGCAGTGCAAACGGAAAACTGTTCTTGAGTCCGAAGACTGTGGAAATAATGACCATAAACCAAGTTGGGGACCTTTACCAAGCTCCAGGGCAAGGATTTGGATTGGGATTTGGGGTAATCACTGATTTGGCTGATGGCAAGAGTTTAGGGTCTATTGGCACATACTACTGGGGAGGGGCATATTCCACCTATTTTTTTATTGATCCCAAAGAAAATTTAATTGCCATTCTCATGACCCAATTGCAACCCTACAGTAATTACTATGGACAGATAATGAGGCAATATGTGTATCAGACAATTGCTGAATAATTAATAAAAATCGCACCAAACTAAACCGACAAAACAACCTCTAGTATGAATGTATATTTATTTGAATTTATAGGCACAGCCATGTTAATTCTTCTGGGTAATGGTGTTGTTGCCAATGTATTGCTCAAAAATACCTATGGTTTTAATGCAGGACTAATCGTAATCACTTTTGGGTGGGCCATTGGCGTATTCGTCGGCGTGTTTATTTCGGCTGATGCCAGTGGAGCCCATTTAAACCCTGCCGTTACATTGGGATTGGCCACAGCGGGTAAATTTAGCTGGCAAATAGTACCCGGATATATTTTAGCCCAAGTACTTGGTGCCATGATGGGCAGTTTACTCGTTTGGTTGACTTATAAAAAGCATTATGATGCCACCGAAGATCCAGATGCGTTACGAAGTACATTTTGTACCGGCCCTGCTATTGACAAGCCACTATGGAATTTTATAACAGAATTAATTGGAACATTTGTCTTGGTTTTTGGTGTTTTTTATATAGCAGGAGGCACAATGGGAGATGAACCCATCTCACTCGGATCACTGGATGCCCTTCCTGTGGGATTGCTAGTTTTAGGTATTGGTCTTAGCCTTGGGGGAGCCACTGGTTATGCAATTAATCCAGCACGTGATTTCGGACCGCGAATAATGCACGCCCTATTACCCATTAAAGCAAAGGGAAATAGCAATTGGAAATATGCATGGATTCCGGTATTGGGACCAATTACTGGAAGTATAATTGCGGCACTGACATATCTAGCTATAGGCATGTAGATCAATTAAAAATAGACACTAAAAAAAGAACATGGTTTTTTCACCTTCCTTCTAACTGCCATTAATATATCAATTGCACAGGAAATCGCTGAACATTTGGCAGAATAAAAGTATCTTAGACCCTTAATTTTGCCTATATGAGATACCTAGTTGCCATTCTCCTTTTTATTGCTGTCACCGGAAGGTCTCAAGATCCAAATCGTTTTAAGGATGAAGTAAGAAACATCCAAAAAAAATACGATACCCTATGGGACTCTTCTAAAGAAACCATAGTTTTTACGGGTAGTTCGAGTGTTAGGATTTGGAAGGATCTTGAAAGCATCTCCCCTGGTCATCAAATAGTAAATTCAGGATTTGGTGGTTCCCAAGCTTCAGATTTGCTTGCCTTCTCTGAAGAATTAATACTGAGATTCAACCCCAATAAGGTTTTCATTTATGAAGGGGACAATGATATTTCGGCTTCTAAAAAGCCAAAAGACATCATCCATACAATCGAAGAGATAATCAAAAAGATCAGGGCTCAAAACAACACCGTTCAAATTGTACTCATCGCTGCCAAACCCAGTATTTCACGTTGGCATTTAAAACGCAACTATAAGCGCTTGAATCGTAAATTCAAAAAACTTTCAAAAAAAGATAACCGTATCAAATTTGCAGATGTCTGGAAACCAATGCTACATAATAGGCATGTCATGCAAGATATTTTCATTGAGGACGGTTTGCATATGAACGCTAAGGGGTACAACATTTGGCGTGCGACAATAAAGCCTTTTATTAATTAAACAAGAAAAATAAATATCACTATGGTCAAATCTTTCGCCACAAGATTTCTTACGATACTTTTTGCATCGGCAATGATTATTGCCTGCCAACAGGAGAAAAAGAAAAGAATAAATTTTCCACCTACAGATTTGGCTCAGAACAATTTGATTCCCAAGCCCCTTAAGGTAATTCCTACCAACAAAGCTTTCGGTTTGGATCGGTATACGGCAATCCATACTTCACAAAATGCCAATGGCTTTTTTGAAGTTGGAGCTTTTTTAGCGGATAAACTAAAGACCAAATTGAATCTGGATATTCCTGTGAATGGGAATGGAACTGAGCCCGTTGAACGGATTATATACATTAACCAATCGGATAGTCTTGAATTGAATGCGCCGGAAGCCTATCAACTTTATATAACCCAGGATTCCATCATTCTAAATGCAAATACGGCCGAAGGAGCATTTAGAGGTATCCAGACATTAAGACAAGTAATCCCTGAAGAAAGTAATGATACCCTTGCTGAACAGCGCATATGGCCCGTTCCAACAGGTAAAATCGTTGACAACCCTACTTTTGGCTTCCGTGGGTCCATGCTCGATGTTGCACGGCATTTCTTTAGCGTTTCGGACGTTAAAAAGTACATAGACCTTCTGTCCTATTACAAAATAAACGTTTTGCATTTGCATTTATCAGACGATCAAGGATGGCGCATTGAAATAAAATCCTGGCCAAAATTGACTGAAATAGGAGGAAGTACCCAGGTGGGCGGTGAAGCTGGCGGATTCTTTACCCAAGAAGATTATAAGGAGATTGTGGCATACGCTGCAAAACACTATATGACCATTATCCCAGAAATAGATATGCCGGGGCATACCAATGCGGCATCGGTATCCTATCCGTTTTTAAATGGCAATGGAAAAACCCCAAAGCTATATGAAGGAACCCATGTTGGCTTCAGTACTTTTAATACTAGAAAAGATACCGTATATGCCTTTATCGATGATGTGGTTCGTGAAATATCTGAACTAACCCCGGGACCCTACTTTCATATTGGCGGTGACGAAAGTCACGTCACCAAGAAAAAAGATTATATTTATTTTGTCGAGAAAGTGGAGAAGATTGTTCAGAAATACGGGAAGCGGATGATAGGCTGGGACGAAGTTGCTTCGGCCAATGTAGATTCAACCTCAATATCACAATATTGGTCCAGCGGAAAAAATGCTCAAAAAGCCGTGAAAAGAGGTATGAAAGTAATACTATCGCCTGCTAAAAGGGCATACTTGGATATGCAATATGATACGCTTTCCAAACTTGGACTTCATTGGGCAGCCTATATTCCCGTTGATTCAGCTTATGTCTGGACCCCTGAAGAATACGAAGGTATTCCTATGGAAAATATTCTTGGGATAGAAGCACCACTATGGTCAGAAACCATTGGCAATATTGATGAATTGGAGTATTTGGCCTTTCCCCGTGTAATTGGGTATTCTGAATTGAGTTGGACAACCAAGGAGAATCGAGATTGGGAAAATTATAAAGTTCGATTGGCCAATCAAGCTCCGTATTTGGACCGTATGGATGTTAAGTATTATACCTCGCCTTTAATTGATTGGAAGAAGAGCAAATATACCTATAAGGAAATCAAAAAAGATTAAATAACCACACCCATCGCGTTAGAACATCATGAAGGGTAATAAATATCTTGAAAATGAAAAAAACTATGGTACTGGTTTTCTTGCTTGGGGTATTTTCTTTTGCACAAACGCCAAAAGACACCCTACCCAAAGCTGAAGTTTCGACCACCATGCAAAGTGTGAATATCAATGGGAGAACCATATATCTCACAGCCCAAGCAGGTACATTTGAAATTCGTGATGAGAACAATAAACCCATTGCTCTCATAGGACATACGTATTATTCAAGGGGCAGTGAAAGAAGAGGGACAAGCACCCAAAAAAGACCCATTGTATTTGCCTATAATGGCGGCCCGGGTTCTTCTTCATTTTGGCTACATATGGGGGTTTTGGGACCTAAACGGATTGTAGTGAACGACCCGATTTCAACCCCTGCTGCACCCTATAAAATCACAAATAACAACTATTCTATTTTAGATGTCGCCGACTTGGTGATGATAGACCCTGTGGGCACAGGGCTCAGTATTCCCGTGGGAAAGGCAAAATTTAAGGATTTTTGGGGAGTGGATCAGGATATTCGAAGTCTGTCCCTATTCATTACCCAATTTCTGATTGAACATAATAGGATGAATAGCCCTAAATATCTGTTGGGTGAAAGTTATGGGACCTTTAGGAATGCGGGAGTAATGAACACGCTTTTGAATCAGGGAATAGCTATGAACGGGGTAATTATGGTGTCTGCCGTTTTCGACCTTAGGACACTGCTATTCCCTCCAAATGATGATTTACCCTATATTGTTCATTTTCCAACCTATGCCGCTACTGCCTGGTATCATAATCTGATTGAGAACAAACCCGATGATGTTTATACGTTCTTGGATGAAATCAGAAGTTTTACTGAGAATGAGTATACTCCTGCCCTCTTCAAGGGAGACCAATTATTGGATGCGGACAAAACTGAAATTGCTTCAAAATTGGCCGCTTATACCGGAACAAGTACTGAATACTGGTTAAAAGCCAATTTACGAGTCACGGCAAGTGAATTTTTTGCAGAATTCCTACGGGACAAAGGTGAAATTGTTGGGCGTTTAGATTCTAGGTTTACCGGGATAAACCAGGATTTGTTGGCTAAAGATGGGAGTCATGACCCACAAAGTTCGGCCATTTCCCCCGCTTATATTTCGGGCTTCCTGGATTATTTACATAGAAACCTAAAAGTCAGTAAAAAACTTACCTATTCTATTACAGCAGGTCGTCGAAAAGGTTTTAAATGGGACTGGTCGCACGAAGGCAATAAAAGATGGGGCACCCAAGCAGCCATAAATACAGGAATAGATATGGCTCAGGCGATGTCACGAGACCCTAATATGAAAGTGCTGATCCTTAATGGAATTTATGATATTGCCACTGTATTTTACGGTGTGGAGCATAGTATAAACCATCTCGGATTAACAAAGGAAATAAAAGATAATATTATCATGAAATATTATGAGGCTGGTCATATGATGTACACCCACCAGCCCTCTCTGGTAAAATTCAAAAAAGATGTGGCCAACTTTATCAGGTCAACATCAAAATAAAGAATTTCTTGATTCCGAAGGCTTTCGGGACTATTATTTAGATTCCCATTTTAATAGGAATGACAATATTAGGAAACCAGCAGCAGGCAGCGAGGAATTCTTTTGGATAAATTTGACTATAAAAAAACACCTCAACGATAATTGAGGTGTTCTAGTTTTATTTAATCAGTGGTCTATTCCTCTTCCTGAGCATCCTCAGAATCACTTCGAAATTGAGTAACCCCTTGGTCGTGAAGAATATTGTACCATTGTATCACCTTTTTAATATCACTTGCATACACCCGATCTTCATCATAATCGGGAAGAATCTCGAAGAAATATTCCTCCAATTTTAATTTATCGTCCTTATGGCCTACCGAGGTTTTACCGCCTTTTTCCTTCAACTGAATTTTCTCGAACACCACGCCCAAAGGAATTTCTTCCTCTAAGGTATAGATGGCTATTTCGGACAGAACACTCACATTACTTTTTGCATTGACCGTAATTCTTTTTTTATCCAATAATGATTCTGCCACAAAACCTGAGCGCGTTTGTGTCAATAATTGAAATAGACCTGGTTTGCCTCCAATCGACAAAATTTTCTCTAAACTCATTCCTTAAAATTTTCAGGCACAAAGATGAAACATTTACAGAAATAAATAGGGCAATTTATCTTGCTTTTTTCATGTTGGGAAATCTCATGCGATATTCGATCTTTATATTCCCTTTTGAAATATCGCCCAATCTTCCTTTTAATAATCTCTTTTTCAATGAAGATAATTTATCCGTAAACAAAACACCTTCAATATGATCATACTCGTGCTGTATTATACGAGCTAATATTCCATCATAAGTTTCCGTATATTCTTTGAAATTCTCATCCACATATGAAATGGTGATAGTATCTTTTCGAATCACATCTTCCCGTATATCAGGTATACTGAGACATCCCTCATTAAAAACCCAATCCTTACCCACTTCTTCTTTGATCTGGGCATTAATGAATACTTTTTTGAACCCTTCCAAAGCGGATTGCTCTTTTTCAGAGAGTTCATCATCCTCCGAAAATGGTGAAGCATCCGCAATAAAAAGCCGAATAGGCAACCCTATTTGAGGGGCCGCCAACCCTACCCCACTAGCATTGTACATGCTTTCGAACATATTGGCAATAAGTTCGTCCAATTTAGGGTAATCCTTCTCAATATTCTTGCCTACTTTGCGTAAGACAGGGTCGCCATAGGCAACTATTGGTAAAACCATTTATTTTCTATTTAAATAAGCCTGTAAAATCAGGGTTGCGCTAATTTCGTCTATCAACGCTTTATTCCTACGTTGTTTTTTTTTAATCCCTCCATCTATCATCGATTGAAATGCCATCTTGGAAGTAAAGCGTTCATCTTGTCTTTCAATAGGAATTTGAGTGAACGTTTTGGCCAAATGCTTTAGGAACGGCCGAATCAGTTCTTCCGATTGAGAAGGTGTGTAATCCATTTGCTTAGGTTCCCCAACAACAAATTTCTCTACATTTTCCTCTGAAACATATTTTTTTAAAAACTCAATTAGATCCGTAGTCTTAACAGTTGTAAGTCCGGAAGCTATTATTTGCAATTCATCGGTAACGGCGATTCCCGTACGTACCTTTCCATAATCCAATGCAATGACTCTCCCCAATTCGGTTATTTTTTTTTGCAAAAATAAAAGATAAATTGTTATAACTATAAATTAGGGTGACGATTTAGGCCTATAGCCCTTATATTTGTCAAAATTTTAAGATTAGAAATGACCGAATTAAGACAAATCATTGAAAAAGCCTGGGACAATAGAGAACTTTTAAAGGAATCATCAACCCAAGATGCCATTCGTGAAGTAATCGACTTGTTGGATGCTGGTAAACTACGCTGTGCAGAACCAACAGAAACTGGTTGGCAAATAAATGAATGGGTTAAAAAGGGAGTTGTCCTTTACTTTCCCATTCAAAAAATGGAGACTCTTGAAGCGGGAATTTTTGAGTATCATGATAAAATCCCATTGAAAAGGGGATATCAAGAAAAAGGCATTCGTGTAGTGCCTCACGCCGTTGCGAGACATGGTGCCTATATTTCTGCGGGAACTATTCTCATGCCCAGCTATGTCAATATTGGGGCATATGTAGATGAAGGTACCATGGTAGATACTTGGGCAACGGTAGGCAGTTGTGCACAGATTGGCAAGAATGTGCATTTGAGTGGGGGCGTTGGCATTGGTGGTGTTTTGGAACCATTACAGGCAGCACCCGTCATTATTGAGGACAATGCCTTCATTGGATCTAGATGTATCGTTGTTGAAGGTGTCCGTGTTGAAAAAGAAGCAGTATTGGGTGCCAACGTGGTACTTACGGCCTCGACCAAAATAATCGATGTAACGGGCGAAACACCTATCGAACGAAAAGGTTTGGTCCCAGCAAGATCAGTGGTTATACCTGGTAGTTATACAAAGTCTTTTCCTTCCGGCGACTATCAAGTGCCCTGTGCATTGATCATTGGAACCCGAAAAGAAAGTACTAACAAAAAAACGTCCTTGAACGACGCTTTACGGGAACATGATGTTGCCGTATAAAAACTTCAGTTCAATAGAATAGTACATACTTCCAAAATATTTTTGACAACCCTACCTAAGGTAGGGTTTAGTGCATTTCAATTGTTCCATATTTGAAGATCGGCCGGTAGCGAAATTATTTTTATTTTTTTAGATTTTTCTGCATGGCAACTAGGTTTAGAAGAAAATATGTAAGAATTTTACTCAAAAAAAATACTTTTTTGATTTTTTTTCTGTTACTAACAAATAAGATTGGTTTAATGTGTCAATCAATTCTGGTATATGCCTCAAGGAAAAGAAAAAATATCCGCTCTAATAATCACCTATAATGAAATGGGTTACATTGAAAAATGTATTGAGTCTGTATCCTTTGCAGATGAAATTATTGTGGTTGATTCGTACAGTACCGATGGCACTTATGAGTATCTTTTAAACCATCCGAGAATCAAGGTTATTCAAAATCCGTTCAAGAACTACACAGCACAAAAATCTTTTACCTTAAACCAAGCTTCACACGATTGGGTTATTTTCTTGGATGCCGATGAAGTGGTGCCTGATGAACTCCAGCATGAAATTGTACATACAATTAATGGCGAAAAGAAGCACGTGGCATATTGGTTTTCTAGAAAATTCATGTTCCAGAAAGAGCGCTTGCGTTTTAGCGGGTGGCAGACCGACAAGAATTATAGGTTATTTAGAAAGAGTAAAGTGAATTTTTCCAATAAAAGAATTGTACATGAGACTTTGGATGTTGATGGTACCTCAGGAGTTCTAAGAAATAAACTCATTCATTTTTGCTACAAGGACTACGAAAGCTATAGAAGTAAAATGCTATGTTACGGTCGATTAAAAGCCAAGGAAGCCTTCGACAAAAATAAAAGGTTCAGTTACGCTTTACTCATCCTAAAGCCTATGTGGAAATTTTTCAATAGCTATGTCATACGATTGGGATTCCTTGATGGTATAAAAGGCATAACGATTTGTCATCTTGATGCGCTATGTGATGTAGAACGCTACCACGAACTTCAAAGACTTGAAAGGGAAGAACAATGGTCAACAGTCTTCAAGACCATGCCCTGATATCAAGTTTATTTATTTTCCTTCCCGTTCCCTTTTATTTTTTTGTACCCTTTAAAATGGTAGGTTTGTATTCATTGCAGGTTCAAATGAATTAATCCCAAGCACTCTCTAAAATGGCTTATGATATTACCCTTGAAGGGAAAAACTTAGTAGAAGCGGAAAAATTATTGTCAGATGTAATTACTGTATTCGAATCCTGTCATATAACATATTGGTTAGAGGGAGGTACGCTTTTAGGCTTGCGTCGAGAAGGAAGGTTATTACCTTGGGACGATGATTTGGACATTTCTATTCACGAAAGCGAAAAAAGTAAATTGAAACGACTCGAGCAAAATTTGAGAAAAAAGGGTTTTCGCTTTCGAATTCGCAAATTTCAAAGGGATTCAGACCATTTTAAAAAAGGTGATCTAAGAATGATAAAAATACGAAACAAACATTTTTTTGGCCTGATTAAAGGAAAAGTCTGTCTTGATATTTTCATTAAATACACCAAGAATGGCAAAACGTACTGGGAGATAGCCAATAAGGTCAAAAATGTACCTTCAAAGTATTATTCAAGCTTTAGTTCCTTAGATTTTAATGGCAAATCCTATTCCATCCCAAAATTAACTGATGAATATCTCACGTATCGCTATGGGGATTGGCAAACCCCTGTAAAGGATTGGGATACTTCCAAAGATGACAAAGCTTTGATTTAAACCTTTTAGGCAGTTAACTTCAAAGCATCTTTCAATATTGTGCTACTAACATTGGCAGTATACGAAAAATACTCCATTGCACAGCTCACTTTTGGATATCTGCCACGCCAATCATCACCTACTGATATGGCATCAATCATATAAGTATCTACTATTCGCTGTTTATCCTTATCTTCTTGAGGAATTACTTCATCAACAAGTCCAATAGACTGTACCACTTTAATTCTTTCGTTAAAAGGAATAACGGGTTTCCGACCTTTTTCCTTTTCAATAAGTTCATCGGTAGAAACACCAACAATTAAGTAATCACAAAGTTCCTTGGATTTGATAAGAATATTCAAATGGCCATAATGGAATATATCAAAACACCCAGACGTATACATTCTATTATACTTTGCTTTGCTATTGGCTTTGGCGATTATTTTAAAACCCTCAATATCAATTGTCCATTTCTTTCCAGGAACATTGGTATACAAATAATCAATAATTGTCGGAATTTCATCTTCATTATCCATTGTATTAGATACTAAGACAATCTCTTTGGGCGTAATTTTGGAAATACGCCAATTAATAAACCTTGACCTCAGTTTACATAAATCTAAATCACCCATATATTTTATAACAAATCGGTGGCAAAACTACAAAATCAAAATTAAAATGAGCTATTGCAGTGGTATTTGAAGTTTGGTTGTACTAATTTTTCTATTTCAATTCTAAATAAAACCAGTAACTTTGTTGACCATAAGCATGGTTATAATAGGGTATACTATAAAGTTGAAAACCTTATTTAACTAATTACCTGCTTTTTACAACACAACCTATGAAAATTGTTATCCTGGCTGCAGGTATTGGTTCCAGATTGGGCAATCCGTTTCCCAAACCTTTGACTCCCTTAAACAATGGTAAAAGTATAATGGGCCTGCAAATAGATAACATTGCACAACATTTCAGTACAGACGACATTAGCATTGTTGTGGGTTTCAAGAAAGATTTGATTATGGAACGTTTTCCAGAAGTCACATACGTATATAATCCCTTCTTTGACCGTACGAATACTTCGAAAAGTCTTTTAAAAGCTTTAACCAAAAGTAGGGACAAATCGGTGCTTTGGCTTAATGGCGATGTTGTTTTTGATGTGAATCTGTTAAACAAATTACGTCCCTATATCAATAAAGGGCAATCTTTTGTTGCTGTAAATACAAGCAAAGTGGCTGAGGAGGAAGTGAAATACACATTAAAGGACAACTATATCAATACGCTTTCAAAAACTGTGAAAAATGGTCTTGGAGAAGCTGTAGGGATAAATTTCATTGCAGCCACCGACATTAAACAATTGATCAGCAGACTGGAAGAATGCGATGACAATGATTATTTTGAACGGGGATTGGAAATTGCAATTGAAAAAGATGGCTTACAAATTAGCGCGGTCGATATTTCTGAATTCGATTGTCTGGAGGTTGATTTTAAGGAAGATTTGGAGAATGCAAACAATCTCTTCAGATAATGAAGGCCATACTTTTTTGTCAAAATGCCTATGCTTTTGGCATTATGGCACCTATTCGAGATGTATTGAAGTCTGG
>JAGLKG010000296.1 GCA_023141835.1 Maribacter sp.
TGGAACACCTTTTATAAAGAAGGATGAATTTCCACCACTCAAATCAATAGCAACTTCTGGTCTTGTGTTACCAGCAGCCACTGATACTGTTTCGCTTTTGGCAATTTCGTTTTTATCGTCCTTAACCTCAACAGATATCTTGTATGCCCCGGCATCACTATAGGTGTAAGTTAATTCTGGTTGTGTAGTTTCCTTTATTTCTCCATTCCCTAAATCCCAACTAAAGGTAAGGGGGTCGTTCTCACGATCATGCGACTCTACCTTGGCGGTAACTGTAAGTGGCAATTTGCCCGAGGTTTTGTCCACAATCATATGATCAATAACCGGTGGTCTATTACCACTATTGAATTCAATATAACCCAGACTTGAGTCGTCATTCTGTTGAAACCAACCACTGCCGTATTCCAGTAAATAAACGCGACCATCTGGACCCATCTCCATATCGATTAGATTGTTCACCTTAATATCAGAAGCAAAAGGTTCCATTTTATTATAGGTGCCATCTTCATATAGGCTTATTGCCCTCATCCATCCACGCATCCAGTCATAGATAATGACTTTTTCGTCATAATAGCTAGGTAATCCTCCGCCATTTGGATACAAGTCTGAATAATACGTTGGTCCCGCCATGGCATTTCTTCCTCCGGTCCCTACTTGTGGAAAAGTGGAGGTGTCAACATAAGGGTAATATACATAGGCCCCTTGCGCTGGTGGAAGCTCTTGTAACCCCGTATTGTTTTTTGAATCGTTGATAGGTTTTTCCGGGTCAAAAGTTATTCCGCTCTCCCCAGTTTCATAGTCATAATCCGTATACGGTTTATTGTTTCCTATGAACAGTGGCCACCCAAAATTCCCGGCTTCCCGAGCCTGGTTCATCTCATCATAACCCCTAGGGCCACGATTGGTTATATCATCTTCCCGAGCATCAGGACCAACATCACCCCAATACAAATAACCTTTTTTAGGGTCAACTGAAATTCGATAAGGGTTACGATGCCCCATGGTATATATTTCCGGTCTGGTTTTCTCTGATCCCACAGGGAATAAATTTCCTTCAGGAATGTCATAGGAACCATCTTCGTTCATCTTTATCCGCAATATCTTACCACGAAGGTCATTGGTGTTCCCTGATGACCTACGTGCATCATATTGTTCCTTTCCTGGGATATCGTTTAATGGTGCATACCCATTATTGACATACTTAACTCCTTTTTCATTAAACGGAGTGGAATTATCCCCGGTAGATAAGTAGAGTAGACCACCTGGTCCAAAAGCAATAGAACCTGCTGTATGGCAACATATTTCTCGTTGACTGTCAACATCCAGAATCACTTGTTCCGAATCTAAATCAAATACATCGTTCTCAAACTTGAAACGGGATAATCGGTTTACCCATTTATCCCCAGTGGGGCTGTAATACACGTATATCCAATGGTTTGTATCATAGTTAGGATCTTTTTGCAAGCCCATTAATCCTTCTTCGGCATTTACCCCTGGAGTATTCAATGTTTTATCGTATACATCCAATTTGACTATTTCCTTAAGTTCATTGGTAGCAGCTTTATATAGCATTATTTCACCCCTTCGCTGTGAAATCAACACGTCATTGTTAGGGAGAACGGCCATTTCGGT
>JAGLKG010000297.1 GCA_023141835.1 Maribacter sp.
GCCCCATTCCAAAATCATATCCACGAATTGCCCACTCATGGCTATATGGTCTTCATGAGGCATTACATCATTGGGATCTAAATTCCATACTATTGCACCTGATTCTTCTAGATGCCAATTGTAGTCGTCGACATTCTCTTGGGCGTTTAAAAAAAAGACAGAACCCACTATCAACAATATGCTTGTGAAAATTGTGCTTTTCCCGCTATACATTTTTGATCTCATAAGAACTCTGGATTAATGATTTTTGAACTTGACTTTAATTAAAGCAAATATATAAAGCGTAATGGATATTTGTATGGCAAAACCTAATATGTCTAAATATTACCCTAAACTAGGTACTAATAAATAGGTATTGAAATTGGATATATTCTAGACAGTGATAGCCCTAGTTTATCTCTTACCCTCCTTCTTAGCAACCTATCATTGGGAACAAACAACCACATTTAAAGATTGTTTTCCTAACAATAGTTATACGATTTCATTATATTTCCGTAGAAAATGAAGCATGAAACCCATCCCCAAGTATTGAAGGGTTGAATACGGTATTTGATAGCCTTGGAAAATCGAAAAAGTTAATACCACTATGACAAAAGAGTTACTAATAATCCTTATTATCTGTACACTGTTCTTCGGTTGTACTACTGAAAGTGTTGATGACAGGCCGAACATTATTCTTCTAATGGGAGACGATCATGGTTGGGAGGAAACTGCATATAATGGTCATGAATATCTTAAAACCCCAGTACTCGACGATATGGCTTCAACAGGCCTTCGCTTAAATCGCTTCTATTCCGCTGCACCAACATGTTCCCCAACCAGAGGAAGCATTATAACAGGCCGTCATCCCAATAGATATGGTACATTTACCCCCAACTGGTCCATAAGGCCTGAAGAAATTTCAATTGCCCATGTTCTCAAAAATGCTGGATATACATCAGGTCATTTTGGTAAATGGCATTTGGGTCCGGTTAAAGCAAACTCCCCAACCAATCCTGGGGCCATGGGTTTTGATACCTGGCTTTCACACGATAATTTTTTTGAAACTGACCCTTCCTTCTCACGTGATGGACAACCACCAACTCAAATCTTCGGTGAGAGCTCAGAAATTTTAATCAAAGAGACCATAAAGTTTATAGAAAAGTCTAAACGTGAAAATAAACCTTTCTTTGCCGTAGTATGGTTTGGTTCTCCACATGAACCCTATAGTGGACTTGAAAAAGATCTTGACCTCTATCAGAACTTACCGGACAGTCTTGATCAGCATTTTGTTTCCCTTACTTCGATGGAAACGGGTCTTCGAGTTAAGCGACCTCTGGATTCTGTTTTACAAGAGCGGTATGCCGAAATAACCGCTATGGATAGAGCCATTGGACAATTGCGTACACATTTGGCCAACAATGGCCAACGCCAAAACACTGTGCTTTGGTATTGCGGAGATAATGGGACACCTAGTAGCGGCATATTCAATACACCTTTTCGGGGACAGAAAGGATTACTTTATGAAGGTGGCCTGCGTGTTCCCGGAATAATAGAATGGCCGAAAAAAATTCGGACCCAGCGCACGTCAGATGTGAATTCGGTCACCAGCGATATATTCCCTACACTTTGTGAGTTGGTCGGGCAACCTACTCCAAAGCTTCCCTTGGATGGAATCAGTATCGCACCCCTGATCAATGGGAACATGAAGGAAAGATCTGAGCCAATCTTTTTCTGGAACTATGAAACCAATCATGAATTGGAAGGTAGACCAGAACCTTACATCACCCCTGAACTTCAGGTCGGGACCACACCTCTTGCCAAGATTATGAACGGTAAATATACCCGGACTTTCCGTAATGTTCATCACACTAATATTACGGAGGCAGACTATGACGGGCCAAAGGCTGTTTTGGACAATCGCTACAAATTGGTTATCGATGCTCAAAAAGGCACATCTTCAAAGGAGTTATTCGATATTATTAAAGATCCCGCCGAGAAGAATGATTTGATCAACGTTCATCCAGGTATAGCCCAGCAACTTGAAATGGACCTGTTAAATTGGCAACAATCTGTTCTTCACAGTCTAAAAGGTTCCGATTACCAATAGAAAAGGCCAGATTCTCAGTTTGCCCTATTAAGTAATAATAAGTGGTTCTCCTTCGATAAACTGTTTGTAGTTTGGTGAAAGTGTCACTCCCCAACCTGGGGCATCGGGTATAAACCACTTGCCATCATCAAATAGGTAATTATTGGCCATTAAGGCATGTTCCATATATCTCGAGTCCTCAACAAAGGGTATATTGGACTGTATTTTAGATGCATGTAAGCTCATTAAAAGTCCCATCTGACTTTGCCATACATGAGGTATTAATTTTACGTGATTATATTTTTCCGCTGCCTTTGCCGCACGCATTATATTTGAAAAACCACATGTTGGCATATCTGGCTGAACATAGTTATACACTCCAGCTTCAAAATAGGAGCTAAAAGTGTCCATATTTTGAATGCTTTCACCTTCTCCAATAGGAATAAAAGTATTCTCTTCAAGGAGGATATCCCGCAATTTTAAATATTGAGCCGCATTATCAGGAAAGAGTTCTTCCATGAAGTACATATCATAGGGAGCGCATTTTTTCATTAGTTTTACTGCCCAATCAAATTTATCACGATATCCATTATTTGCGTCGGCCATAATATTAAAATTACTACCTACAGCCTCTCTTAGGGCAATAAATGC
>JAGLKG010000298.1 GCA_023141835.1 Maribacter sp.
TCAACATCGCGCTCCACACCCGCCTCTCCAGGAAGCCACTTGTCTGGCCTTCCTAATTTTATTTTAATAGCTCGATATCCATCGTGTTTAATTTGTTTACCAATAGTACCTATAATCCTTGCATCCGTATTGTTGGCTATATCCTCAAAATATAAAGTACCATCGTACGGATCTATTCCATGGCGAACGCTTGTACCCATTAGTTGCCAAACTGGTAGATTCTTTAGCTTGCCAAGGGCGTCTAATATTGCACTTTCAACCCATGCATAATTGGCATCATAAAAATACTTCTCCATACTCTTTTCAACCCCCGTAATCTTCTCGGCATCCCACTGATACAAAGAAAATATGTCTTTCCCAATAAGTGCTTTGATCGTACGAACAACATCATCCGTAATGGGTCGATATCCATGGGTGCCGATACCCATGGTGCCATCGGAAAGTTCTATCAACACGGTCCTTCGGCTGCCCATAATTCCTTTGGGCTTCTTGTCATAGGCATTCATACCGATAAACCGATAGAAGGATCCTCCCGATGTAAAAACAGTAATTTTCTGTATGGCGGGCCCCTTTTCCATTCTTTTTGCAATTAGACTATTTGCTTTTGATTCTGAAACTCCTCCAACTGCCAATGCAGTCGAAGCTAGCCCAACATTCCTTAGAAAATTTCTTCTTGATGGCATATGCGATTGTTTTAGATTCTATTTTGGGTCTTTTGAATCGGATTTCGGCGTATTAACTTAGGTGGTTCATTGAGTCAGAGATCCTTAATCAGTTCAACAGTTACAGAAGTTCCCATGGGGAGACTAAGTTAACAACTACTTATTTAAATTAATGTGTATTAAAATCCTATTATTTTGGTACATAATGGTATGATTCACCCCAAGTAAGTAACAAGAATGGTGTTAACGACCCTTTTAGTCTTTTGTATGTCAGCCAATTAGATTCCCTGTGATCTATGGTATGCCCCATCTCATTTTCATGGCCTGTGATTACCAATTGATGCTGAAAACCATTGATCATTCTATGAATATCAGGGGTCCAGCAATTTGGAAAAAGGACATCCACACGATCTTGAGCTCCTATTGTGTCTATCCAATCCCAATCTCCCATTGGGCCTGATTGATCACCGGTTTGCGCAAAGGACATTCTCTCTGGAGTAAAGACCAAAGGCACATTATTTTCAATATCACTGCCTTGATGTCCCGGATTATTGATGGCCTTTAATTGTTGTTTCCCCTTTTGTATTTTCAAAGCTTGTATGCTTGCCGAGAGAGTAATTTCCATTCTGCGCCAGTTTGTTTTTGATAAATCTGAATACAGCCCAAACGTAGGGCAATGGGCTTGCCATCATCTAGGGCTTCCACTACAAAAAAATGCCTGACTACCGCTGTATTATCAGAAAGATAAATGGTCTGGTTTTCAGGAGATATTGACAAATAATCAAACGTGCCGAGTGTCACATCATCAATAAATTGCTTTTTATTTTCAACTCTGCCACTTGAATGCCCGTATGTAAGTTGATTTGAACACAAATTTTCTAATAGCTCTTTATTTCTATCAATCATTGCATCATAAAATTTAGTCACTATACTTGCCACTTCATCTTCGCTAGGTACTTCAGCAATCTCAATAGTTTTCATTTCTACGGTTGACGATTTTTCCTTTTTATCTTTGCATCCTGTCGTGCATAAAAAGGCCACTAAAAGCGAAATATGTAAATATTGTTTCATTTTGAAATGATTATTAATTAATGTTTATCAGAGGGTTATACTATAAAACTCGTATTTAATTGTCCATTTGGCAGTTTCATTTGGGGCCACCCTAAGATGTATGTATGGCTCAGGGCAAACCGTTTTTTGCGCCGACCAAAAGACCATACGAGACAAGGGTCTGTCACAGCTGATTTTCACCCCGGCACCTGAAATTCTATTTTCAACCCAAATTTTATATCCATTTTCATTTTCATCAA
Organism: Maribacter sp.; assembly: GCA_023141835.1. Lineage (GTDB taxonomy): Bacteria > Bacteroidota > Bacteroidia > Flavobacteriales > Flavobacteriaceae > Maribacter_A. The sequence goes on from JAGLKG010000298.1 coordinate 1,973, forward strand.
AACCAGTGATATCACCCATATAAACATGACTATCTTCATTCAAATCTTTTACAAAAACAATTTCGTTCTTTTTGATTTCAGCGAATTCTCCAATTCCTCTGCCTTTTCCGACAATTTTAAACGGGAATCTAATCGTGTAACCCGGCCCAATGTTCATACTGTCAATGAAAAAGAAGTTGTGATTGTAGAACTCTGTTTCAATGGTACGATCTCCTTTATTCGTAAATATATGTTCCAATACCAATTCGGATTTACCCTTAGATAGACTAATGGTTTTTTCGTATTCATATGGATAATCTCCATGCTTCAAAACATGATTGAATACTATTTGAGAAGGTGATTCTTGAATTTTCCATTCTCCTGCATTTTGTATTTCATACGTTTTGAACCTAGAATATTTTGGTTCTTCTGGTTTTAGGAGGGCACCAACACCGATTTTGACAAAGCTGCCTCCTATTTCCGCTTCGTCATATCCTAACGGATTAAATTCTTCCACAGGGCCCATTACCGATTCGTGTACTTTTGGGTCGTACTTTTTAAACCATTTTCCAAAATACGAGTGTCCATCATGTTCAAGAACCGGAATAATTCCAGACCAATCAAAACGTGTGGCCCTATAATAGCCTTTTTGTTGGTCGGGCAAATATAGGGTTGCGTTAATCAAACCATTGGAAATATTGGCTTGAGGAACCTCTTGGCCGATGCCTTGGCTTAAGAAAAACAGATAAAATACAGCGTTTAGCCAGATCTTTATTTTCTTCATCTCAGTGTTTTTAAATCTATATTAATCAGGTTATGGGCATGACCAGGGTGTTCTCATAAACAATCCTGGGCTTCGAAAAGCAAATCCTAAATCTTGAATTTCCTTATTCTGATTAGCCGAAAGTCCCACATAAAGATCAACGATTCCATTTTCTTCAAGTTCTTTGATTTCTGAAGATTAATATTGAACTCGTTTAAACTTTTTGGATTATAGCGAAAATTAGGGATTTTGTGCCCGGTTGAAGACTTTATTAAGTTGCATAGCAGGGCTACGGAAGGAAAAAAAGACAAAAAGCGGGTGCAAAAGAGAAATTTTTCAGCCAATTGAAAAAGTTTAAACGAGTTCATTGTCAAGGTCGAATGGGTGTGCCATCCTTTCCTCGTAATTGTGTCCAATTGTAATTATATTTTACAGGAGGATATTTTTTCGCCAACTTTTCGTCAATGTCAATGCCCAGACCTGGGGCTTCATTAACCGACATATATCCGTTTGCCACAGTGGGCATTCCCGGAAATACTTCAAGCACCTTGTCATCTGGGGATCTTATGACTTTGGCAGCCTCTTGAATACCAAAATTCCAAATGGCATAATCGATATGTGCATTGGCGGCGTGTCCTACAGGGGAAGTATCGCCTGGTCCATGCCATGCTGTTCTTACGTTGAACCATTCACCCAATCTAGCCACTTTCATTGCAGGTGTAATTCCTCCGATTTGTGAAATATGTATCCTGATATAATCATAGAGTCTGTTTTTCATAGGTTCAAGCCATTCATGCGGACTGTTAAATAATTCACCCATGGCAATCGGCACACTCGTATTTTCCCTTAACAGTTCAAACCAGCCTATATTCTCAGGAGAGAATGGGTCTTCTATAAAAAATGGTCTG